>JAGOXN010000097.1 GCA_018059685.1 Steroidobacteraceae bacterium
GCCAGGAATTCCGCCTCGAGCAGCAGCCAGATCACCGCGCTGTTCAGGAATGCGAAGACCAGGAACAGCGCGCAATGGACCGGGTTGCGGGCCGTGATCACGCCGAAGGCCGAAGCCACCAGGACGGACGCGAACACGTAGAACAGGACGTTGACGATCATCTAGCCGGTGCCTGTCTCAGCGGAAGGGAGCGTCGGCCGCCTTGTCCGCGGCGATCATGGCTTCGTAGCGCTCGCCGACCGCGAGCAGCTTGTCCTTGGTCATGATGTTCTCGCCGCGGTTCTCCATGTGGTACTCGTGCAGCCGCGTCTCGACGATGGCGTCGACCGGGCAGGCCTCCTCGCAGAAGCCACAGTAGATGCACTTGAACAGATCGATGTCGTAGCGCGTGGTGCGGCGCGTGCCGTCCGCGCTCACGTCGGACTCGATGGTGATCGCGAGCGCCGGACACACGGCCTCGCACAGCTTGCAGGCGATGCAGCGTTCCTGCCCGTTCGGGTAGCGCCGCAAAGCGTGCAGGCCGCGGAATCGCGGCGACTGCGGCGTCTTCTCCTCCGGGTACTGGACCGTGACCTTGCGCGCGAAGAAATTGCGCAGCGTGAGCGCCAGGCCGAGCAGCAGCTCGTAGAGGAAGAAGGTCTTGACGAAGCTGCGCATGGCAACCCTCACGCGGCCCACGGACCGATCCGGTAGTACCAGAGCGCGGCCTCGACGCAGAGCCACACCAGTGTCACGGGGATGAACACTTTCCAGCCGAGCCGCATGATCTGGTCGTAGCGATAGCGCGGGAACGTCGCCCGGAACCACAGGAAGCAGAACAGGAAGAACGCGATCTTGAGCAGGAGCCAGTGCAGTCCCGGCGCGGCGAGGAAGGTGTCGCCGAGCAGCGGATAGCCTTCGAACGGCGACAGCCAGCCGCCGAAGAAGAACGTCGCCGTCAGCGCCGCGATCAGGATCATGTTCGCGTATTCCGTCAGGAAGAACAGCGCGAACGCGATCCCGGAATACTCGACGTGGAAGCCCGCGACGATCTCGGACTCGCCCTCGGCCACGTCGAAGGGCGCGCGATTGGTCTCGGCGACGCCCGAGATGAAGTACACGACCAGCAGCGGGAAGAGCCACAGCCAGTACCAGGACAGCGGCCCCCCGGACTGCGCCGTCACGATCCTGCCCATGTTGAGCGTGCCGGCGGCCATCACGACGCCGACCAGCGCGAAGCCCATGGCGATCTCGTAGGCGACGATCTGCGCGGCCGAGCGCATGGCGCCGAGGAAGGCATACTTCGAATTGGCCGCCCAGCCAGCGAGGACGATGCCGTAGGCGCCGAACCCCGCGAGCGCGAGGACGTAGAGCACGCCTGCGTCGACGTCGGCGACCGTGAAGCCGGGCCAGAGCGAAATGACCGCCCAGGCCGCGAACGCAGGCGTGAGCGCGAGCAGCGGCGCGACCACGAACAGGAAGCGGTTCGAGCGCGCCGGTACGACCACTTCCTTGATGAGGAGCTTGATCACGTCGGCGAAGGGCTGCAGCAGCCCTCTCGGGCCAACGCGGTTCGGGCCGAACCGCATCTGCATGTAGCCGATGACCTTGCGCTCGAAGTAGGTCAGGTACGCGACGGAGAGGATGACCACGATCATGATCGCGAGGATCTGGGCCACCGTCACGAGCGTGAGCCGCAGCCATTCGGGCCACGTGAGCCAGGTGCCGGCGACGAGATCCATCACCGCGTCCCGCCCCGGACGCCGGTGCGCCCGTCGAGCGTCTCCTGCAGCGGCCGCGAGCGGCGCACCACGGGGTCGACCTCGTAGATGCCGACGTCCCGGGTCGCATCGAGAGCCGCGAGCGGACCCGGCTCGAACTCACCGGCCCGCGGTGCGGCTACTGCCGCGCACGCGTCGAGTTCCCGTCGCAGCTCGTCGCGGATCTCCTCGGAACCGAGGTACTCGAACCCGGGCAGGCCGAGAAGATTGCCGAGCACGCGCAGCACCTTCCAGCCCGGACGGGCTGCACCGGGCGGCCGCGCAGCACCCGCGACGCTCTGCCACCGCCCCTCGACGTTGACCCAGGTGCCCGAGGTCTCGGCGAATGCGGCGATCGGCAGGATCACCGACGCATTGGCGCGCTGCTCCACGCCAGCGTACGGCGTCAGTGCCACCACGCTTTCCGCCGCCTGCAGGGCCGTGCCGGCGCGCGCCGGCACGGCGAGATCGGCCGCCTCGATGCCACCGACCAGGACGTACGCACGCAGCCGCGCATCGAGCATCTCCGCGGCGGACAATCCCGGCTGCGCAACCGCGCGGCCACCCCGGCCACGATGCGGTGTCGCCCCGGCGAGCGTGCAGGCCACGGCATTGCCGCCCTCCGGCAGGTAGCCGAGCACGGCCCCGGTTGTGTCGGCGAGCGCGGCCGCGAGCGTGCTCAGCTCGGAATGAGCGGCATGGCGCTCGGCCAGGGCACCCAGCAGGATCACCCGGCGCCCTTCCCGGCCGAGCAGCTGCGCCACGCGCTCGTGCTCCGGCGTGGGCGCGACCCCTGCGAGCGCCGCGGCCAGGTTGGGTGGAACCGCGCGGCGAGCCGCCTGCAGCGCCGACGCGAGCACCGCCGCGACGTGCTGCGCCATGCCGTAGCCGTTGCTCGTGAACTGCGCCGCAACCGGGAACAGCACGTCGGCCGGGTCCGTGCCGACGAAGGTGACCTGCGTGCCGTGCCGCAGCGCGCCCTGCCGCACGCGATGCGCGATGATCGGCACGTCCTTGCGCAGGTTCGAACCGATGACCAGGATCGCGCTCGCCTGCTCGAGTTCCGCGATGCTGCAGCCGAGCGTCGGGGCGACGGGGTCGGCCTGCTGTGCCCGGCAGTCGATGCGCCGCAGGCGATGATCGACGTTCTCGCTGCCGAGGCCGCGCGCGATGCGCGCCGCGAGCGCGGCCTCCTCGAGCGTCGCACCGGGCGACACCAGGAAGCCCACCCCGGAGCCTCCGGCCTCCCGCACGATTTTCTGCAATCCGGTCGCGGCCGCTTCGAGCGCGGTCTCCCAGTCGACGGTGCGCCAGCCGCCCGCCTCGCGGACCATCGGCTCGACGGCGCGATCGTCGCTGTAGAGGCCCTCGCAGCTGTAGCGGTCCCGGTCGGCGATCCAGGTCTCGTTGATCGCTTCGTTCGGCCGTGGCACGACGCGCATGAGGCGTCCCCGCAGCACGTGCCCATACAGGTTCGTGCCGGCGCAGTCGTGCGGGGAAACGAGCTCGTGCTGCGTCATTTCCCAGGATCGTGCCCGGTAGCGGAACGGCTTGTTGTTGAGCGCACCGACCGGGCACAGGTCGATCACGTTGCCGGAGAGCTCATGGTCGACGCTCTTCGCGACGTAGGTCGAGATCTGCATGCGGTCGCCACGTCCCACCGTGCCGAGTTCCGGCAGCCCGGCGATCTCCTGCCCGAACCGCACGCAACGGGTGCAGTGGATGCAGCGGGTCATGTCGGTCGAGATGAGCGTCCCGATGCTGCGGTCGCGCACGACCCGCTTGCGTTCGACGAAACGCGAATCATCGCGCCCGAAGCCGAGGGCGAGGTCCTGCAGCTCGCACTCGCCGCCCTGGTCACAGATCGGGCAGTCGAGCGGGTGGTTGATCAGCAGGAACTCCATGGTCGCCTGCTGTGCCGCGATCGCCCGCGGCGACTTCGTGAAGACCTTCATGCCCTCCGTCACCGGCGTCGCGCAGGCCGGCATCGGCTTCGGCGCCTTCTCGACCTCGACCAGGCACATGCGGCAGTTCGCTGCAATCGACAGCTTCTCGTGGTAGCAGAAGCGCGGCACGTAGGCGCGCTGCGCATCCGTCGCGTGGATGATCATCGCGCCCTTGCGCGCCTTGACCGGCACGCCGTCGATCTCGAGATTGACCAGGTCGTCGCTCATGCAGTCACGCCGCGCGGCCGCGCTCCTCGACGATGCTGTGCCCGTGCTCGATGAAGTACTCGAACTCGTGCCGGAAGTGCTTCACGAAGCTCTGCACCGGCCAGGCCGCCGCGTCGCCGAGCGCACAGATCGTGTGCCCCTCGATGTTGTTCGCGACGCTCACCAGCAGGTCCACGTCCGCGGCCCGCCCCTGCCCGGCCAGGATCCGCTTCAGCATGCGGTTGAGCCACCCGGTGCCCTCGCGGCACGGCGTGCACTGGCCGCAGGATTCCATGTAGTAGAAGCGCGACAGGCGTTCGAGCACCCGAACCATGCAGGTCGTCTCGTCCATGACGATGACCGCCGCCGACCCGATCGCCGAGCCGACCCGCCGCAGCGAGTCGTAGTCCATGTCGAGCTGCAGCATCGTCTCACCCGGAACGACCGGCACGGACGAGCCGCCGGGAATCACCGCCTTGAGCCTGCGGCCGCCGCGCACGCCTCCGGCGATCCCGAGCAGTTCGCGGAACGGGATCCCGAGCGGCAGCTCGAAATTGCCGGGCCGGGCGACGTGTCCGGAGACCGAGAAGATCACCGTGCCACCCGAGTTCGCCGGGCCGAGGCCGGCGAACCACTCCGGGCCCTTGCGCAGGATGGCAGGCACCGAGGCGAAGCTCTGCGCGTTGTTGATCGTGGTCGGCTTGCCGAACAGGCCGAAATTGGCGGGAAACGGCGGCTTGAAGCGCGGCTTGCCGGGCTTGCCCTCGAGCGACTCGAGCAGCGCCGTCTCCTCGCCGCAGATGTAGGCGCCCGCGCCCACGAAGGTGTGGAGGTCGAAGTCCACGCCCGAGTCGAGGACGTTCCGGCCGAGGTAACCCGCCGCGTATGCCTCGGCCAGCGCGGCATCGAACCTCGGGACCGGTTCGGCCATGAACTCGCCACGGATGTAGTTGTAGCCGACCGTGGCTCCCATCGCGTAGCCGCCGATCGCCATGCCCTCGATCAGCGCGTGCGGGTTGTAGCGCAGGATGTCGCGATCGTGGCAGGTGCCGGGCTCGCTCTCGTCCGAATTGCACACCACGTACTTCTGCACCGGCGCGTTGCGCGGCATGAACGACCACTTGAGGCCGGTGGGAAAGCCCGCCCCGCCCCGGCCGCGCAGGCCCGACGCCTTCACCATCTCGATGACCTGCTCGCGCGGCGTGTGCTCGGCGAGGATCTTCCGCCACGCCTCGTAGCCGCCGGTTGCGACGTAGGTCGCGAGCTCCCACGGACGCTCGTGCTTCAGCGGCTCGAAGCACACGAGGTTCATGCGATCGGTCCAGTCAGTCACCGCGGCGCCCTAGCGGTGCTCGTCGAGGATCCTGTCCACCTGCTCGGTGGTCAGGTTCTCGTAGTAGACGTGATCGACCATCATCATCGGCGCGCCGGTGCAGGCCGCGAGGCACTCCTCTTCCTGCTTCAGGAAGAAACGCCCGTCGGGCGTGCTCTCGCCGACCTTGATGCCGAGCCGCTTCTCGACGTGCGCGAGGATGTCCTCGCCGCCGCAGAGCATGCAGGAGACGTTGGTGCAGACCGAGATGTGGTGGCGGCCGACCGGCTTCGTCTCGAACATCGAGTAGAAACTCGCGACCTCGTACACCTGTATGGGCGGCAGCCCGAGGTACTCGGCCACCGCATCCATCGCATCGCGCGTCAGGTGGCCCTGCTCGTGCTGCACGGCGTGCAGGGCGGAAATCACGGCGGAGCGCCTGCGCTCGGGCGGGAACCTGGCGACCCAGCGGTCGATCTCGTCGCGGACGTGCTGCGAAAGCAGCACGGACGTTTCATGCGCGGTCTCGCTCAACGGTCGATCTCCCCGAACACGACATCGGCGGTGCCGATCACGGCCACCACGTCGGCCAGCATGTGGCCCTGCACCATCTCGTCGAGTGCCGCCAGGTGCGGGAAGCCGGGCGCGCGGCACTTGAGCCGGTATGGCTTGTTGGCGCCGTCGGACACGAGGTAGATGCCGAACTCGCCCTTGGGCGCCTCGACCGCCGCATAAGCCTCTCCCGGCGGCACGCAGTAGCCCTCCGTGAACAGCTTGAAGTGATGGATGAGCGATTCCATGTCGCCCTTCATCTGCTCGCGCCGCGGCGGCACGATCTTGTGGTCGTCGAGTGCGACCGGACCCGGATGCTTCCTGAGCCACTCGATGCACTGCCGGATGATGCGGTTCGACTGGCGCATCTCCTCGACGCGTACGAGGTAGCGGTCGTAGCAGTCGCCGTTGACGCCGACCGGGATGTCGAAATCGAGGTCGCCGTAGACATCGTAGGGCTGCTTCTTGCGCAGGTCCCATGCGATGCCGGACCCACGCAGCATCGGGCCGGTGAACCCGAGGTTGAGCGCGCGCTCGGGCGGGATCACGCCGATGTTCACCGTGCGCTGCTTCCAGATGCGGTTGTCCGTGAGCAGCGTCTCGTAGTCGTCGACGCAGGAGGGGAAGCGGACCGTG
Source organism: Steroidobacteraceae bacterium (assembly GCA_018059685.1). GTDB lineage: Bacteria > Pseudomonadota > Gammaproteobacteria > Steroidobacterales > Steroidobacteraceae > RPQJ01. The sequence goes on from JAGOXN010000097.1 coordinate 6,393, forward strand.
AAGTCCTCGATGAAGTCGAGCAGAGTGCCCGAGCGCTTCTCGTTCAGCCGGTCCACTTCCTTCTGGTTCTTCCAGCGCGAGGCCTGGTACTTCGGCATCGAGTCGGGCAGGTCGCGATAGACGCCGCCCGGACGGTAGTACGTGGCGTGCATGCGCGTGCCGGAGACCGCCTCGTAGCAGTCCATGAGGTCCTCGCGCTCGCGGAAACAGTACAGGAACACGGTCAGCGCGCCGATGTCCATGCCGTGCGCGCCGAGCCACATCAGGTGATTCAGGATGCGCGTGATCTCGTCGAACATGACCCGGATGTACTGCGCGCGCACCGGCACCTCGACGCCGAGCAGCTTCTCGATCGCCATCACGTAGGCATGCTCATTGCACATCATCGAGACGTAGTCGAGACGGTCCATGTAGCCGATCGACTGGTTGAACGGCTTCGACTCGGCGAGCTTCTCGGTCGCACGGTGCAGGAGCCCGATGTGCGGATCGGCCTTGCGCACGACCTCGCCGTCCATCTCGAGCACCAGGCGCAGGACGCCGTGCGCGGCCGGGTGCTGCGGCCCGAAGTTCATCGTGTAGCTGCGGATCTCAGCCATGGCCGGCCGCATCCTTCGCCGGGGGCGCGTGGCGCGTGTCCTGCCTGATCACGCGCGGCACGAGCGTACGCGGCTCGATGGCGACCGGTTCATACACCACGCGGCCTTTCGCCGGGTCGTAGCGCACCTCGACGTTGCCGATCAGCGGGAAGTCCTTGCGGAACGGGTGGCCGACGAAGCCATAGTCGGTGAGGATGCGCCGCAGGTCCGGGTGGCCGCGGAACAGCACGCCGAAGAGATCGAATGCCTCGCGCTCGTACCAGTCGGCCGACTGCCACACTGCCGTCACCGAGTCGAGCAGCGGGGGTTCGACGCCTGCGCACCACGCCCGCAGCCGGACTCGCCGGTTGTGCGTCACCGAGAGCAGGTGGTAGACGACGGCAAAGCGCCTTCCAGTCTCCGCCGTCGCAGCAGGACCGGCCGGCGCGCCGGCCTGCGACATCGCCCGGCCGCGGGAAAAGCCGCTGCCGGTCGCCTCGTTCGTGGTCCACTCCGCATTCCCGTACTCGAGGTAGTCGACGCCCGCCAGATCGACGAGCTGTTCGAACCGGCACTCGGGATCGTCGCGCAGCGCGGCGCACACGTCGAGCAGGTGCTCCGCCTCCACCTCGAAGGTGAGCTCGCCGCAGCAGGAGGGCACGCGCGCGAGGCGGCTGCCGAAGCGCGCGGTCAGGATCTCGGCGAACTTTTCCAGCGCCTGGCTCATGATGCGCTTCAGCGGGCGATCGTCTGCGTGCGGTGGATCTTCTTCTGCAGCTGGATGATGCCGTACAGAAGGGCTTCGGCCGTCGGCGGGCAACCCGGCACGTACACGTCCACCGGGACGATGCGGTCGCAGCCGCGCACGACCGCGTAGGAATAGTGGTAGTACCCGCCCCCGTTGGCGCAGGATCCCATCGATATCACCCAGCGAGGCTCGGGCATCTGGTCGTAGACCTTGCGCAGTGCCGGGGCCATCTTGTTGACCAGCGTGCCCGCCACGATCATGACGTCGGACTGCCGCGGGCTCGGGCGAAAGATGATGCCGAAGCGGTCGAGATCGTAGCGCGCGGCGCCGGCGTGCATCATCTCGACGGCACAGCATGCGAGACCGAAGGTCATCGGCCACATCGAGCCGGTGCGGGCCCAGTTCATCACGGCATCGACGGTCGTCGTGACGAAGCCGCGCTCCGGCAGCTCCGAGGCCTCTAGTCCCATTCCAGGGCCCCCTTCTTCCACTCGTAGACGAAGCCAACGACGAGGACCAGCAGAAAGACGCCCATTGCGGCCAGGGCCACCGTGCCGATCGAATCGAGCGCGACCGCCCACGGGAAGAGAAACGCGATCTCGAGGTCGAAGACGATGAACAGGATCGCGACGAGGTAGTAGCGCACGTCGAACTTCATGCGCGTGTCCTCGTAGGCCTCGAAGCCGCACTCGTACGCCGAGAGCTTCTCCGGGTCGGGACGCCGCGGACCGAAGGCGAAGCCGAGCACCAGCAGCAGCAGGCCGATCGCGCCAGCGACCGCGAGGAAAATCAGGATCGGCAGGTACTCTGCGAGCATCGACGCATTCGATCGTTGCGGGCCGGGCCCGACGAGCCCGGAATTCTATCAGGGAGTGTTGCGACGCCGTAAGCCACCAGAAACGAAACAGCGAGCCTCGCGGCTCGCCTGCATCGGGTCTGGTGCGGATGGAGAGACTCGAACTCTCACGCCTTGCGGCACTACCCCCTCAAGATAGCGTGTCTACCAGTTCCACCACATCCGCAATCGAACTCGTCCCGTCCGGCCTCACTGCCCAGGCGGCGCAGCCGGGGCCGGCTGCGCCGGTGCGCCGGTGGTCGCCGGCGCAGGCTCGGCCGGCAGCTGCGGCATCGGCGAGATCTGCGCCGGCGGCGCCGGCGTCTCCGTCCGCACGCGATCGACGACGCTCGTCGGCTCCACGCTGCGGCTGAACAGGAACGAGAGCGCGAGGCTCGTCACGAAGAACAGTGTCGCAAGCACCGCCGTGGTC
>JAGOXN010000098.1 GCA_018059685.1 Steroidobacteraceae bacterium
CCGTCGATGTGCATTTCCATCGGCACGTTGGAGAGCAGGTCCACGTTCTGCCTGGGCATCAGGACGTTCTTGCCCTTCATCGCCAGATCCTTGAACTGCGATTTGCGCACGCGTCCGGGCACGGCCTGGTTGCGGATGCGCGAGACGGCATAGCGCCGGCTGTCCTCGATGTACTCCCGCGATGCGTTCTCGAAGAACTCCAGGCCGTACTTGTCGACGGTCTCGATCAGCTTCTCGCGCACCGTGATGAGGCCGGCCAGGCGTCCGCGCGCGTCCCCGAGCACCCAGTCGGGAGCGCGCGTGCGCGACTTGATGCGCAGCTCGTACCACGGATAGTAGCGATCGTTCTCGCCGATCCTCTCGACCGACACCGGCATGCCGTCCGAGAAGGTGTCGGGGTTCATGAAGTTGATCGAGCCCGGCAGCACCGCACCGGCGTCGGCGACGTGGGTCACCGAGGATGCCCACGCAATGAGCTTGCCCTCATGGAAGATCGGCATGGCGGTGTCCATGTCGGGCATGTGGATGCCGCCGTAGTGCGGGTCGTTGTTCTCGAAGATGTCGCCCTGCCGGAAACCCGGCATGTCCTCGTAGCCGAGCTCGATGAACTTGCGGATCATCGAGGCCAGGAGCCCGACGTGCGCGGTGATGCCGTAGGAAGTGCAGATGCACTCGCCGGTCGGCGTATGCAGCGCCCACAGCGCATCGCCGCCCTCTGCCGCGACGGGCGAGGCCGAGACCTTGCAGCCCACCTCCCAGGCCGTGTTGCAGACGCTCAGGAGGATGTGCCACACCGCCTCGTAGAGGCCGGGGTTCCTCTCCTTCTCGGCGAGCTTCTCGAGACCGAACATGCAGCCGGTCTTCCCGAAGAGCTCGTCGTTTCGACTGAGCTGGTCCTTGAGCTTCAGCTGACTGCTCATCTATCGGCCCTTCCGTGCCATCCAGTAGACGTTGTGCTCGTCGATGCGGACGTGCCATTCCGGCGGAACGAACAGTGTGGTGTTGGAGGCCTCGATGACGGCAAGGCCGTCCACTTCGTTCCCCGGCAGCATGCTCTCCATCCGGTAGATGTCTGCATCGTGCCAGGTGCCCTTCTGGTAGATCCGGCGAGTGCCCTTCACGGCTTCCTGCGGCGGTACCGGGCCCGCAAGCGCATGCTTCACCAGCTTCGGCTTGACGGTTTCCACCTTGGCCACCACGCAGACTTCCGTGATGTGATAGGTGCCCACGTCCGGCTTGCCCGCGAGCGTGAACATGCGCGTGTAGATTTCCTCGAAACGCGCGATCAGCGCGTCGACGTCCCCGGGCGTCCTGATCGTCGCCACGGGCGAGGGCACCTCGACGTCTTCGAGCTGGCCGTAGTAACGGACATAGGCCACCGGCTGGATCTGGATCGTCTCCCGCCCGAACCCCTCGCTCACGAGCTCCTCGATCAGCTCGCTGCGCAGGTGTTCCCAGATGTCCACGACCGGCCTCGCTGCAGCGACCCGCTCGGCGTCGCTCATGCCCGGTGCGATGACCACCGAGACCGTCTTGTGCCGTCGATGGGCGTAATCCATGCAGGCGCCGCCCCAGGCGGAGAAGCCGCCCGCCCAGGGCACGGTGCACACGGCCTTGTAGGGATGATCGCCTGCATAAGGCAGGAGGTGCAGCGGCCCGCCACCGCCGTAGCCGAGCAGGATGTAGTCGCGCAGGTCTCGGCCGACCATGAGGCTGCGCACCAGGTGCTCGCGCATCTGGATGTTCAGCAGGTCGATGCAGACCTCGCAGGCATCGTAGACGTCCATGCCGAGCGGGTCGGCGACCTTCTCCTTGAACAGCCGGTAGGAGGTGACCTTGTTGACCTTGACCTTGCCGCCGAGATAGTTGTGCTCGTTCAGGATGCCGAGCAGCAGGTTGGCGTCGTTGATGGTCGGCGTGGTGTTGCCGGCCTCCATGAAGGTCGGACCCGGCGTGCCACCGGCCGAGTCCGGACCGAGCTTGATGCGGTTGGTCGCCGGGTCGATCCGGATGTAGGTGCCCGTGCCCGCGCCGATGGAGGTGATGCTCAGCATCGGGGCGGTGAGGTACATGTTCTGGAAGCCAGGCTCGCGAACGATCGGCACCACGCCCGCGGTGATGCAGCCGGCATCGAAGGACGTGCCACCGACGTCCGAGCAGACGATGTTCTCCTCGCCGATCACGCTGCCGAGATACTTCGCCCCCATCAGGCCGCCGACCGGACCCGACATCGCGGCCTCGAACAGCCGCGGGTAGCGGATGTTCGTCACGCCGCCATAGCCGAGCACGGTCTTGAGACTGTGGCGATAGCCGATCTTCTTCAGCGCCTCCTCGATGCGGAACAGCTGCTTTCTCGCCGGGTCGGTCGCGTAGGCCTGCACGATAGTCGAGTTGGCTCGCGAGATCTCCCGCATGGTCGGCGCCACGCGACTCGAGATCTCGATCGGCATGTCGCGGCCCGCCTGCTGCATCACGCGCCGCACGATGGCCTCGGCACGCTCCTCGTGCTCGGGGTTCTTGTAAGACTGCAGGAAGACGATGGCGATCGACTGGCACTGCTCGTCGACGATCAGCTCACTCGCCGCCAGCTCCACCTCGTGCTCGTAGAGCGGGATGACGACCTTGCCGAACATGTCGATCCGCTCGGTGATGCCACGGGCGAGCTTGCGCGGCACGAGCGGCGTACGGTGCCTGCGGTACTGCATGTGGCTGATCTCGGACCACTGCAGGCCGATGAAGGTCTGCTTGCCGCGGCCCTGGGCGTTGATGTCCTCGAAGCCGCGCGTGGTGATCAGGCCCGTCCTGTAGCCGGACATGTTGATCACGCAGTTGAGCATCGAGGTGCCGGTATAGATGGCCGTCTCGAGATGGTCACCGAAGCTCTGCTGCTCCTCCTTTGGAACGCCGATGTAATCGAGCGCTTCGAGGAACGCCTCCATGTAGCCGATGCTCTCGTCGCGCGGAGTGGTAGGCGCCTTGCCCACGACGGAACGACCCGCCTCGTCGACGATGATCACGTCGGTCATCGTGCCGCCCGCGTCGCAGGCCGCAAGGTAGCGCTGCATTGGACTGCCGCCTCGTGTGCGCAGATTCTGCGTGCGAAATCGATGCTAGCCCCCGGGCCAGAGAGCCCCCATCGTCTGATCGGACTAACGCAGCGGTAGTCTGGGTGGACGATGGTCGAGGGTCCCTGCGAGACTACGCTGACTCGAAGGGGGTGAGATGACATCCGTATTGCTCAGACAGCAGCTCGAGGGCGTGCTGACACTGACGCTGAATCGCCCCGGGCAGCTCAACGCGCTCACATGGGAACTGATGCGGCTGCTCAATGAGGCGCTCGAAGACGCCAGCGTCGATCCCGGCGTGAGAGTCGTGGTATTGACCGGGGCCGGCCGCGGGTTCTGCTCGGGTGGGGATCTGCGCAGCCGCGAGCAGATCGACCCGGAGGATCCCGTCAGCGTCAGGTGGTCCGAGGATCCCGTGTGGAAGTCGGTCGGCATGCGGGCTTCGCACGTCCGACGGCTCAGCCAGTCGCCGGTCCTGTTGCACACGATGCCGAAGCCAACGATCGCAATGCTGCGTGGCCCGGTCGTCGGCGCCGGCCTGTGCCTCGCCGCCGCCTGTGATTTCCGCATGGCCTCGGAGACGGCATCGTTCGCGACGGCCTACGTCCGGGCCGCGCGGCCCGGGGACTTCGGCGGAAGTTATCTACTCCCGCGCGTCGTCGGGCCCGCCAGGGCGCGGGAGCTCTATCTGCTCGGGGACAGGATCGCGGCGGACGAGGCTCTGCGCATCGGCCTGGTCAATCGCGTCGTACCCGATGCCGAGCTCGAACAGGAGACCCAGGCGTTCGCGAAGCGGCTGGATCACGGCCCTCCCGTGGCCTACCGCTACATCAAGCGCAGTCTCAATGCCGCGGAATCGATGACGCTGGAGCAGGTCATCGAACTCGAGGCCTACAACATGATGCAATGCAGCGCGACGGAGGACGCCAAGGAGGTGCTCCGCGCAGCACGCGACGGCCGCGAGCCGAAGTACCGCGGCTATTGAGAGCGCAGCATTGGATCCCGCCGCCCTGACGTCGTGGCTCGGCCGGACTCGCGAGCGCACCGACACGCTGACGCCTCGCCTGGTCGAAGCCTACCGCGCAACCTTGTCGCCGCACCTCGCCGGCGTGGCGCGCGGCGAAGCGCCGCCGGCGATTCACTGGTGTCTCGCTCCCGAGGCTGCCACCGCTGGCCGGCTCGGGGCCGACGGCCACCCATTGACCGGGGATTTCCTGCCGCCGATGGCTCTGCCACGGCGCATGTGGGCGGGAGGGCGCGTCGAGACGACGGGACCCTTGCGCCTGGGTGATCGCGTCGTGCGCCGCTCGAGGATCGCTGCGATCACGCACAAGGAAGGCCGCTCGGGAGCGCTCGGGTTCGTCACGGTCGAGCATGAGTACGCCACGAGGCGCGGCGTGGCAGTCCACGAGCGACAGGACATCGTCTATCGCGAAGCTGCGCTGCCGCTGTCAGCCCCGACGCCCGCTGGTGCCGCCGAGGCCACCGAAGCTCTGCCCCCGACGGACTGCGACCAGGTCTGGACCGTATCGGCCTCCTCGGTACTCCTGTTCCGGTATTCCGCGCTGACCTTCAACAGCCATCGCATCCACTACGACCTCCCCTATGCCCTCGGCATCGAGGGGTATGCCGGCCTGGTCGTGCACGGTCCGCTCCAGGCGAGCCTCCTTCTGAACCTTGCAGCGACGGTCGGTGGCTGTGCACCCCGGGTCTTCGACTATCGCGGTGTCGCGCCGCTGGTCGCCGAGGGTGTCTTCTTCGTCTGTGGTCGCCGACAGGACGAAAGCCGCGTGCGCTGCTGGACGCAGTCGGTCACTGGGGAGACGAGCATGGAGGCCATGGCGACATGGTGAGCACGCCAGGCCACTCGGCCTCGGCACTGGGCTCACGCGAACCGCGAAAAATCCGGCTTGCGCTTCTCCAGGAACGCGCCGAAGGCTTCCTTGGCCTCCGGCGAAACCAGCCGGGCCTTGAACTGCCGGTCCTCTTCCGCCATCGTTTCCACGACCTGCGCCGCCCGCGAGCGATTCAGGAGCTGCTTCGCCAGTCGCACCGCCGCCGGGGGCTGTCCCGCGAGCCTGCGAGCCTGACCGAGCGCATGATCGAGCACCTCCGCGTCGGGCAGGACCGCATTGACCAGACCGATCTCTCTCGCGCGCGCGGCACCGAATGGCTCGCCCAGCAGGATGATTTCGGCCGCCCGCGCGCGGCCGACCAGGGCCGGGAGCAACAGGCTGGATGCTGCCTCCGGACACAGACCGAGACCGACGAAAGGCAGCTGGAACCGCGCTCCTTCGCCCGCGTAGGCCAGGTCGCAATGCAGCAGCATCGTCGTGCCGATGCCGACGGCAACCCCCGTCACCGCGGCCAGAAACGGCTTCGGAAAGTCACGAAAGGCCGCCAGGAAGCGGAAGACCGGTGCGTCTTCGTCCGCGGGCGGGTCGTGCAGGAACTCGCCCAGATCGTTACCGGCCGTGAATGCGCCGGGCTGCCCATGCAGCAGCAGCACGCGGACGTCCGGGTCGCTGGCAGCCTCCTGGAAGACCTCGGCCAGCCGACCGTACATCGCCGCGGTCAGGGCGTTCTTCTTCTCCGGCCGGCGGATCTCGACGCGCAGTACACCCTGAAGTTCTTCCGTCACGATGTACGGAGCAGCTGCATTCATGTCTACGACCTCGGCGGAAGGCTGCCCGGATTATGGACCGGTCGCCGCGCGCAGCGTCGTCCACATGGTCTATCAGTTCCGCATGCGCGGTCCCGTGTGCCCGTCTCCTCGTGATGGAGGATCGATAAGCCAACTGGACGATGATCAGTAGGCGACAGGCCCGTAGCGTGCGGATGGGGCCATCGCGACGAAGAGGTCGCGCCCGGGATTGCACGTGGCAGCGCACGTATGCGAGGCCCGGCAAGAGCATTGGATCCGGCACGGAGTCAGGCAATGAGCGGCTCGAACCGACGCAGCAGGGGTGTGGCAATGATGCAGCGGGTATACGCGGACGTCGTGCCCGTGCCACCCGAGGGCCAGAGCGCCTTCGCGGAGCTGATGCTCGAACAACTCTTCGCGGAGGTGTGGACGCGCGACGCGCTGTCGGTGCGCGACCGGCGGCTGCTCACGATGGGCGTGATCGCAGCGCTCGGGGAACCGGGCATCTGGGGCATACAGGTGCGCGCCGCGCTCGCAAACGGCGAGATCACGGCCGAGCAGGCGCGCGAGATGCTCATCCATCTCGCGCCGTACGCCGGATATCCACGCGTGAGCGGCCTGCTGCGCGTTACCGAGGAAGCGATTGCCACAGCGAGCAGCGCCACGCCGTGACGCACCGCTCGCCGCGAACGGTCGTCGAGCTGTTGCAGGCTTAGGCCCGATGTCTGGCCGGGAGTGCGCGCAATGAAGGTCGCCTACATCGGACTCGGGAGCATGGGTGCCCCCCAGGCCCGCTTGATTGCCCGTGGTGGCCACGAGCTCGCGGTACACGATGCCGTCCCGGCCGCGCGTGATGCGTTTCTGGGCATCGCGCGAGTGGCCGTCTCCGCGGGTGACGCGGCCGAGGGCGCCGAATGCGCCTGCGTGTGCGTCAGGGACGACCAACAGGTCAATGAAGTCGTGCTGGGCGACACCGGTCTCATCGAGGCGCTCGCACCGGGTGCCCTCATCCTGGTTCACAGCACGGTCGAGGTCGCGACCCTGCATCGACTGCAGGCGCAACTGGAGCCGCGCGGGATCGCGCTCGTCGATGCACCGGTCTCGCGCACCCGTCGCACGGACGATGCAGCCTTCGTCTTTACCATGCTGGGCGGCGACGACCGTGACGTGGAGCGAGCCCGCAAGGTCGTCGAGACCTTCTCGACGGATGTCGATCACGTGGGCCCCCTGGGCGCTGGCATGGCGGCCAAGATCGCCAACAACCTCGTCACCTGGACTCACCTGGTCGTCGCATCGCAGGCCACCCGGCTCGCCGCACATTACGGGGTGCCCTACGAGAGTCTCCGCCGCGTCATGGCGGCTAACGGAAATCTGACACCCACGGTCGCGGCCCTGCTCGACGGAAAGCACAAGTCCCCGCCCGGCGCCAACCCGACGCATGACCAGTTCCTCGCCAGCCAGGCGGGGATCGGCGAGAAGGACCTTGGGCTCGCGATTGATTGCGGCGAAGCCGCCAGCCTGAGCCTCGCGATGATCTCCGAGACCCGCAGCCTGGTCCGATCCGTGATGACTGGCGCCCTCGCGCAACCGACGCAAGGCGGGAAATCGCGGGCTTGAGCCCTTCCGCCGTGGATCGTGTCTGCCGGAACACCCGAGACAGTGTTCACGGGACCTCCGCAGGTCTCGCGAGGAGAGTCTCGCGCAGCCAGCGTCGATCGCCGCCCAGTTGCCCGAGCAGATGAGCGCGCTTCAGGAATACGTGGGCGTCGCACTCGGCCGTGAAACCGATCCCGCCATGGACCTGGATGCAGGAGCGGGCGTTGTTGAGTGCTGCCTCGCCGGTGATCACCCTGGCCGCGGCGATCTGGCAGGCCGCGTCCGGCTGGCGGCCCGCCAGCGACAGGCCGGCGAAGAAAGCCTGCGCATAGGCCGCCTCCGCCAGCACCGCCATGTCGGCGCAGCGATGCTTTATCGTCTGGAAGGAACCGATCGCCTGCCCGAACTGCTCGCGTACCTTGGCGTAGTCCACCGCCAGTTTCAGGGCAGCCTCGGCCACGCCGAGCAGCTGCGCGGAGCTGAGCAGGGAGTTCCGGTGCGCGCCATCGCGGCTGGAATCCCTCAATAGCGGTCGGGTACTCGGGGCCAGGCGCCCGCGCTCGAGGACGATGGCGTCGTCCAGGGAGTTCACCGATCTGAGCTCGCCGAAGGCGGCATGGTCATAGAGTTGCGCCTCGGTCCCGTCCACGACCAGGAAATGGCGCGCCCCGCGCGCGTCGATCAGATGAAATTCCTCGCTCCCGGCGTGCAACCGGCTGGCGAAGGCGACACGCAGCTCCCCGGCCAGGATGTCTTCCAGGAACTCGCTGCCCGCGTGCGCGGCCAGATGCGCGGCAATCATCGTCGCGGCGATCGACGGCGAAGCCGCGTAACGACCGAGTTCGCGGGCCAGGAGCATCTCGGCAACTACCGTGTAGCCGGCACCGCCCCGTTCCTCGGGGATGCCGAGACCGAACCACCCCAGGCCGGCCATGTGCCGCCAGCGCTCGGCGGAGACGCCGGGATCGGCCGGACGCTCGCCGTCGGACCCCGGCCGCAGCCGAGTCAGGGGCAGCTCAGAGGCGAGGAAGGCGGCGACGCTGTCGATGACCTGCTGCTGCTCTTCGGAGGGTAGGAGATCGATCATGGCGCACCAGGGTTCAGCGTCCGCCGCGCGGCAGCCCAAGGAGGCGCTCGCCGATCACGTTGCGCCGGATCTCGGAGGTGCCGCCGGCGATCGTGTTCTTGTACGCATCCAGGTAGTCGGTGAGCCAGTCGGGGTTCTCGGCGTGCGTCTCCAGCGCTTCGTTGCCCAGCAGCTCGACGGCGAAGGCATAGACGCATTTCGAGAGCTCCGCATAGCGGAGTGCGATGATGTTTCCCTCGGGCCCGGGCACCGGCTGGCGCGCACCGCGCGATACACTGAGATAGGTCATGGCGCGCAATGCGGCCACTTCCGCACGCAGCTTCAGCAACTGCCCGGCGACCAAGCCGTCCTCGATGGCGGGGCGGACGCCGTCCGGTCCCCGGATGTGGTGCGCCATGGCATGGAGCTTGTCCAGAGTCGTCGCAAGGTGGATCTGGTGCGCGATGAAGGCGGTGCCACGCTCGAACCCCAGCGTGGTCATCGACACGTCCCAGCCGCCGTTTACTTCGCCCACCACGTTGGCGAGCGGGATGCGTACCTCGTCGTAGAACACCTGGCACAGGTTTCCAGTGCCCGACAGGGTCG
>JAGOXN010000420.1 GCA_018059685.1 Steroidobacteraceae bacterium
GCCGGAGGGCAAGTGACCATGGCCGTCACCGCGGAGGCAGTGAAGACGCTGCGCGAGCGCACCGGCGCTGGAATGATGGAGTGCAAGAAGGCGCTGGTCGAGACGCATGGCGACCTCGATGCGGCCACCGAGCTGATGCGCAAGGCGGGCCTCGCCAAGGCCGACAAGAAGGCCGGCCGGATCGCGGCGGAAGGCGTCATCGCCGTCGAGCGCTCGACCGATGGGCGGGCGGCTGCGATCGTCGAGGTGAATTCCGAGACGGACTTCGTTGCCCGCGAGAAGGACTTCCAGGCGTTCGCCGCCGCGGTGGCGAAAGCCGCGCTGTTGGCGCGTCCGAAGGACCTCGAGGCGCTGCTCGCGACGCCGCTGGCCGGTGGCCAGACGGTCGAGGAGACGCGCCGCGCGCTGGTTGCGCGCATCGGCGAGAACATCGGCGTGCGGCGCTGCGAGATCGTCGAGTCCGGGGCCCCGCTCGCCACGTACCTGCACGGCACGCGCATCGGCGTGATCGTCGCGCTCGAGGGCGGCGACGAGTCGCTGGGGCGCGACCTGGCCATGCACGTCGCGGCCATCAATCCGCAGTACCTCGCCGCAAGTGACGTCCCGGCGGACCAGGTCGCCAAGGAACGCGAGATCTACGCGGCGCAGGTCGCGGCAGACCCGAAGGCGAAGGGCAAGCCGGCCGACATCGTGGCGAAGATGGTGGACGGCAAGCTGCGCAAGTACATAGGCGAGATCACCCTGCTCGGGCAGCCCTTCGTGAAGGATGACAAGGCCCTCGTGGGCGACATCCTGAAGAAGGCCGGCGCGAGCGTCGCCCGGTTCACGCGCTTCGAAGTCGGCGCCGGGCTCACGAAGAAGCAGGAGAACTTCGCGGCCGAGGTCATGGCACAGGTGCGGGGCGCCTGACGACGATCCGGAGCGGAATCGCCGACACAATGAACCCCGCGCGAGCGGGGTTCCTTATAATGCCGCCCCGTCGGAGGTCGCGGACCTGATGGCAACAACCGAAGACGGAAGACCCACCTACCGCCGCATCCTCGTGAAGCTGTCCGGCGAAGCCCTCATGGGCGAGGCGGATTACGGCATCGATCCGGCGTTCCTGAAGCGACTCGCGACCGAGATCGGCGCGGTGCGCGAGCGCGGCGTGGAGGTGGCGGTCGTGATTGGCGGCGGCAACCTGTTCCGCGGCGCCGGCCTGGCACGCGCCGGGATGGATCGGGTCACGGCCGACCAGATGGGCATGCTCGCCACGGTGATGAACTCGCTCGCGCTGCAGGACGCACTCGAGTCGATCGGCGTGCACGTGCGCGTGATGTCGGCGATCCGCATCAACGAGGTCTGCGAGGATTACATCCGCCGGCGCGCCGTGCGTCACCTCGAGAAGGGACGCGTCACGATCTTCGCAGCCGGCACCGGCAATCCCTTCTTCACGACCGACTCCGCGGCGAGCCTCAGGGCGATCGAGGTCGAGGCCGACCTGCTGCTCAAGGCGACCAAGGTGGACGGCATCTACGACTCGGACCCGGTCGTGAACCCCGGGGCGCGCCGCTACGACCGCCTGACCTACGATCGCGTGCTCGACGAACGGCTCAACGTGATGGACGCGACCGCCATCGTCCTGTGCCGCGACCACCGGCTGCCGCTGCGGGTGTTCAACCTGAACGAGCCGGGTGCGCTCGTGCGCGTCGCGGGCGGCGCGGACGTCGGCACGCTGGTCACGAACTGAGGCGGTCGCCCGCCTGCTGGAGACGATTCATGCTCGAGGACATCAAGAAGGACGCGGCGGAGCGCATGACGAAGTGCGTCGCCGCCTTCCGCAGCGAGTTGAAGAAGCTGCGCACGGGTCGCGCCAGCACGAGCCTCCTGGAGCACCTCCGGGTCGAGTACTACGGTGCGGAGATGCCGCTGCAGCAGGTGGCGAACGTCGCGGTCGAGGATGCCCGCACGCTCACGGTGGTCCCGTGGGAGAAGCAGATGGTCCCGGTCATCGAGAAGGCCATCATGAAGTCCGATCTCGGCCTGATGCCGGCCACCGCGGGCAGCGTGATCCGCGTGCCGCTGCCGGCGCTCACGGAGGAGCGCCGCCGCGACCTCACCAAGGTCGTGAGGCACGAGGCCGAGAACGCCCGCGTCGCGATCCGCAACGTCCGTCGCGACGTCATGCACGAGTTGAAGGAGATGCTCAGGGAGAAGCTCGTCGCCGAGGACGACGACCGGCGCGCACAGGACGAGGTGCAGAAACTGACGGACAGGTACGTGGCGGAAGTGGACCACGCGCTCGCGGAGAAGGAAAAGGACCTGATGCAGGTCTAGGCCGTGGCGCAACCGCAATCCCGAGAGCCGGGCACGCCGCGCCACGTCGCAGTCATCATGGACGGCAACGGCCGCTGGGCCGCGCGTCGCGCACTGCCGCGGCACCTGGGTCACCGGGCCGGAGTGAAGGCGGTGCGTGCGACCGTCGAAGGCTGTGCGCGGCGGGGAGTGGAGGCGCTCACGCTGTTCGCGTTCTCGAGCGAGAACTGGGGACGGCCGGCGGAGGAAGTGACGCGGCTCATGGAGCTGTTCGTCGAAGCGATGGACCGCGAAGTCGAGGACCTGCACCGCAACGGGATCCGGCTGCGGTTCATCGGCGACCTCGCGACCCTGAAGAGCCAGCTGGTCGAGCGCATCCGTGCCGCCGAGGCGCGCCCGGCCGCGAACGGGCGCATG
>JAGOXN010000421.1 GCA_018059685.1 Steroidobacteraceae bacterium
ATGCCGAGGAACACCTCGAGCGCCCGGTCGGGCTTGTCGTCGAGCAGGAAGCGCAGCCCTTCCAGGTAGCGCTCGCGGCGCTTGATGCGTCGCCGGCGACGGTATTCACCGTAGGACACGGTAGCCGCCCAGCCGGCGGCGAGCGTGCCCGCGAGGGTCAGCCAGAAGGCGCCGCCGGTTTCAGCCAGCATCGGCAGGCGTGCCGTCGGGCGGCGGCCGGCGTGCCTCCGCGATGCGCAGTGCGTTACGCAGGCGGCCGCGCTCGAACAGCAGGCGCGCAATCCACGCCGAGCGCACCAGCGCGCCCGCGAGCAGGCCGGCCGCGAATGCGATCACGATCGCGAGGCCCGACGAGACCTCGAGCGTCCCGAAAGCGAAATCGACCGCGAAGCGCTGCTGGTTCAACGTGGTGAAGAGCGCGGCGGCGACCACCAGCAGGACGACGGCCAGCGCGTATGCGGCCCGTCGCAGCATGTCACTCCGTGACGGCGGCCCGGGCGCCCGCGATGGACTCGTTGACACGCTCGCGCAGGTCCTTGCCCGGCTTGAAATGCGGCACGTACTTGCCGGCGAGCGCCACGGTCTCACCGGTCTTGGGGTTGCGGCCCTGGCGCGGCGGACGGAAGTGCAGGCTGAAGCTGCCGAAACCCCGGATCTCGATGCGCTGGCCCTGCGCGAGCGCATCGCTCATGATCTCCAGCACCTGCTTCACGGCCAGCTCGACGTCCTTGGCCGGCAAGTGGCCCTGCTTGGCAGCGATGAGCTCGATGAGCTCTGACTTCGTCATGCTGCGCTCGCCGTCCACTCCGAATTCTCCCCGCCTGCTGGTGCTGGCTGTCCTTCGCGCGGTCTGCGGGCGGGTGTGTGCGCACCCGCCCGCCACTACTACATCCGCTCTTACTGGCCGGAGATCTGCTCCTTGAGCAAGTCGCCCAGGCTCGTGCCGCTGGAGGACTCGGAGCGATACGCCTGCATCGCCTCCTGCTCCTCGGCCATGTCCTTCGCCTTGATGGACAGGGCGATGGAGCGGACCTTGCGGTCCACGGCGGTGAACTTGGCCTCGATGTCGTCGCCGACCTTGAGCATGCTGCGCGCGTCCTCGATGCGGTCGCGCGAGAGCTCGGAGGCCCTGAGGTAGCCGTCGATCCCGCCGCCCAGGTCCACGGTCGCGCCCTTGGCATCCACCTCGCGCACGATGCCGCGCACGATGCTGCCCTTCGGGTGCTCGGCGATCCAGGACGAGAACGGGTCCTTGGCGAGCTGCTTGACGCTGAGCGAGATGCGCTCGCGCTCCGGGTCGATCGCGACCACGATCGCCTCGACCGTCTGGCTCTTCTGGTACTGGCGCACGGCTTCCTCGCCGGCGATGTCCCAGGAGAGATCGGACAGGTGCACGAGTCCGTCGATGCCGCCCGGCAGGCCGATGAACAGGCCGAAGTCCGTGATCGAGCGGATCTGGCCGGTGACGCGATCGCCCCGGTTGTAGTTGTCGGCGAACTCGCGCCACGGATTCGGCTTGCACTGCTTGATGCCGAGGGAAATGCGGCGGCGCTCCTCGTCGATGTCGAGCACCATGACCTCGACTTCCTCGCCGATGTGCACGACCTTCGACGGGTTGACGTTCTTGTTCGTCCAGTCCATCTCGGAGACGTGCACGAGGCCCTCGACGCCCTCCTCGATCTCGACGAAGCAGCCGTAGTCGGCGATGTTCGTGACCTTGCCGAAGAGGCGCGTGCCGGTCGGATAGCGGCGGGCGATGTTCTGCCAGGGATCGGCACCGAGCTGCTTCAAGCCCAGGCTCACGCGCTGGCGCTCGCGGTCGAACTTGAGGATGCGCACCTCGATCTCGTCGCCGACGTTGACGACCTCGGACGGGTGCTTGACGCGCTTCCACGCCATGTCCGTGATGTGCAGCAGGCCGTCGATGCCGCCGAGATCCACGAACGCACCGTAGTCGGTGAGGTTCTTGACCACGCCGCGGATGACCGTGCCTTCCTGCAGCTTGTCGAGCAGTTCGCTGCGCTCGGCGCTGTATTCCTGCTCGACGACGGCGCGGCGCGACACCACCACGTTGTTGCGCTTCTGGTCGAGCTTGATGACCTTGAACTCGAGCGTCTTGCCCTCGAGGTAGCTCGGGTCGCGCACCGGGCGCACGTCCACCAGCGAGCCCGGCAGGAACGCACGCACGAAGTCGATCTCGACGGTGAATCCGCCCTTGACGCGGCCATTGATGAGGCCCGTCACCACTTCGCCCTTCTCGAACGCCGTCTCGAGACGCTCCCATGTGCGGGCACGCTTGGCCTTCTCGCGCGACAGGCGCGTCTCGCCCGAGCCGTCCTCGACGCTGTCGAGGGCCACTTCGACGTCGTCGCCGACGTTGACCTCGATCTCGCCGCGCTCGTTCTTGAACTGCTGGATGTCGATCACGGCCTCGGACTTGAGGCCCGCGCTCACCACGACCTTGTCGGGACCGATCTCGATCACGCGGCCGGTGAGGATCTGGCCCGGGCGAATCCGCTGACTCGCCAGGCTCTCTTCGAACATTTGGGCAAAGCTTTCGATCATTCTCTTGGTTTCCAGGGCACTTCGGCCCGCAGGCTCCCGCCGGCTTCCAGCCCGCGAGGGTTGATGAACAAGCGCCGGCTTCCTGCCGGACGCATCGGGAAAACTTCACCGTCCCGCGATTGCGCGGGCGGCGCCTCGT
>JAGOXN010000010.1:0-13648 GCA_018059685.1 Steroidobacteraceae bacterium
TGAGCGAGGCATCCGGCCCGCTCGAGTAGTGCCCGAAGAACGGCGCGCCGATGTAGTCGATCGAGTAGAGCCAGCATGCGGCCAGCAGTGCGCCGAGCAGCACGGCGACTGCGGACACGAACCCGCCGCGCTCGCGTCCGGTCACGATTTCCCGGCCGAGCAGCAGCAGAATGCCAGCGAGCAGGACGTGCTCGGGCAGCATCGCAGTGAGGAGGTCCCGCCAGATCACGGCGCGCTCCCGTGCATGCGGCTGGCGAGGGCGAGATCGCGGAACTCGACGGCCGCAAGCTCGGTCTTCGCCAGTGGCCCCTTCGGGAAGAGTCCGAGCCAGAAGATCGCCGCGACGAACGCCACGAGGATGACTCTTTCACGAGTATCCAGGTCTACGAGCGGCTGGTGCGGCGCCTTCTCCCTGCCGAAGAGGAAGCGCTGCGCGAACCAGAGCATGTAGAGCGCGCCGAGGATCACGCCGCTCACGGCGGTCGCCGCGAGTACGAGGGGGAACGAGTCGCCCGCCAGGTGCTGCGGCCAGGCGGCGTTGAACGCGCCCATCAGCGCCATGAACTCGCCCGTGAAGCCGCTCGTCGTCGGCAGCCCGATCGCGGCGAGCGTGAGGATCATGAAGAACACCGAGTACGCGGGCAGCAGCTTCGCGAGGCCACCGTAGGCCGCGAGCTCCCGGGTGTGGCAGCGCTCGTAGACCATGCCGACCATGGTGAAGAGCCCGCCCGCGACGAGGCCGTGGCTCACCATCTGCATGATCGCACCCTGGATGCCGAGCAGGTCGAGGCTCGCGAGGCCGAGCATCACATAGCCCAGGTGGCTGATCGACGAGTAGGCGATGATCTTCTTGATGTCCACCTGCACCAGCGCGAGGCAGGCGCCGTAGACGATGCTCACGACCGCGAGCGTCATGATGGCGGGCGTGAACGCGCGCGCCGCGTCCGGGAACAGCGGGAAGCCGAGCTTCATGAAGCCGTAGGTGCCCATCTTGAGCAGTACGCCCGCGAGGATCACCGAGCCCGCGGTCGGCGCCTCGACATGCGCATCCGGCAACCACGTGTGCAGCGGCACGACCGGCACCTTGATCGCGAAGGACAAGGCGAACGCCGCGAACAGCCAGCACTGCGCGTCGAACGGCAGTTCGTTGCGGTAGAGGTCCGTGAACGCGAAGGACGCGGTGCCGCTCGTCGAGTGCAGGGCATAGACGAGATAGATGACGGCTGCGAGCATCAGGATGCTGCCGAACGCCGTGTAGAGCACGAACTTCAAGGTCGCGTAGATACGCCGCTCGCCGCCCCAGATGCCGATGAGCAGGAACATCGGGATCAGCATCGCTTCCCAGAACACGTAGAACAGGAACAGGTCCTGCGCGACGAAAGCGCCGAGCATGGCGAACTGGATGAAGAACACCATGGCGTGGAAGAGCTTCACGTCCTTGCGGATGGCCGTGAACGCGCCCGCGACGACGAGGGGCCCGAGGAAGGTCGTGAGGGCGACCAGCAGCACGTTGTAGCCATCGAGCCCGATCCGGTAGGCGATGCCCCACTCGCGGATCCAGGGCACGTCGGTCGCGAACTGCAGTCCGGATCGCGTGGCGTCGAACCTCGCGTAGAGCCACGCGGTGAGCGCGAGCTGCAGCAGCATGACGGCGAGCGAAACGGCGCGGACGGCGGACTCCTGGCCGCGCGGGATCACGAGCAGCGCGGCCAGGCCGAGCACCGGCAGCCACAGGACGAGGTTCAGGACCATACCGTCAGCCATGGCGCCACACCCAGACGAGCGCGCCGAGCACGCCGAGTACCGCGAGCAGCAGGTACAGCTGCAGGCTGCCCGTTTCGATGCGGCTCAGGCGGCCCGCCGCGCGCCGTGTGAGCGACGCCATGCCGTTCAGCGAGCCGTCGATCAGCACGCGATCGCCGAAACCGAGGAACACCCGGTCGGAAATCCAGTGCAGCGGCCGGCCGAGCAGGGCTTCGATGATTTCGTCGACGTAGTACTTGCCCGAGAGCAGCCGGTGCAGGCGCGGGACGCGTGCCGCGAGCGCCGCGGCCCTCGCAAGACCGTCGCGATAAACCGCGACGGCGCCGCCCAGCCCCAGGAGCGCGAGTGCCACGGCGAGCACGATGAGCGCGGTCTCGAGGTGTTCGAGTGCGTGCCGGGCCACCGGCAGGGGCATGAGAGTCTCGAGGAAATGCGGGACGTGCACGAAGCCGCCGACCGCGGAGAGGATCGCGAGCACCGCGAGCACGCCGGTCATCGAGAACGGCGGCTCGTGCACGTGGTGCTCGACCTCGTGACTCATGCGCGACGGCGTCAGGAACGTGAGCCAAAGCAGGCGGAACATGTAGAACGCGGTCATGAGCGCCGTGAACGACATGAGCGCCCACAGGAGCGTCGACCCGCCTGTCTCGCTCGCGAAGGCGTACCAGAGGATCTCGTCCTTCGAGAAGAAGCCGGCGAGTGGCGGCAGTCCGGCGATGGCGGCCGTCGCGACCGCGAAGGTGACGAAGGTGACCGGGATGCGCTTCGCGAGCCCGCCCATGCGACGGATGTCCTGCTCGCCGGAGAGCGCGTGGATCACGCTGCCGGCGCCGAGGAACAGGCAGGCCTTGAAGAAGGCGTGCGTGTAGAGGTGGAACACCGCCACGCCGTAGGCGCCGACGCCGGCCGCCACGAACATGAAGCCGAGCTGCGACAGCGTCGAATACGCCAGCACCTTCTTGATGTCGGTCTGCACGATCGCGATCGTCGCGGCGAAGAACGCGGTGGCGGCACCGATCGTGGTGATCACGACCGACGCCTCGGGTGCATGCAGGTACAGGCCGTTCAGCCGCGCGACGAGATAGACGCCGGCCGTGACCATCGTCGCGGCGTGGATCAGCGCGGACACCGGGGTCGGCCCCGCCATTGCATCGGGCAACCAGACGTGCAGCGGGATCTGCGCGCTCTTCCCCATCGCGCCGACGAAGAGCAGGAGGCCCACGAGGCTCGCGGAAACGGCCGGCGCCAGATCGCCCGCGAATGCCGCGTTGATGCGGTCCATGTCGAGCGTGCCGAGCGCGTGGTAGACGAGGAACATGCCGAGCAGGAAGCTGGCGTCGCCGACGCGGTTGGTGATGAAGGCCTTCTTGCCGGCGCGGGCCTTCTCCGGGTCCTCGAACCAGAAGCCGATCAGCAGGTAGGAGGCGAGCCCGACGCCCTCCCAGCCGACGAAGCAGACGAGCAGCGACCGGCCGAGGACGAGCAGCAGCATGAAGAACAGGAACAGGTTGAGGTACGCGAAGTACCGGGCATAGCCCGCGTCATCCTTCATGTAGCCGGTCGAGTAGACGTGGATCAGTGAGCCGACGCCGGTGACGATCAGCGCCATCACCGCGCTCAGTCGATCGAGGTAGAAACTGATCTCGAAGGCGAAGTCCCCGACGAGCGCCCAGGTGTAGGCCGTCTCGACCCGCGCGCCGTCGCCGCCTCCGAGCAGCAGGAAGCCGCGCACCGATGCGAGGAAGGCGAGGAGGGGCAGGCCGCAGCCCACGATCGAGACGAAGCGCGGACCGAGTCTGCGTCCGAGCAGGCCGTTCAGCACGAAACCGGCGAGGGGTAGCAGGACGATGATGCTGAGCAGGCTCATCCTAGCCCCGAAGCTCCGAGTAGGCCTCGACGTCGAGCGTCTTCCTCTGCCGCGACAGCAGCAGCACGATCGGGATGGCGATCGCGATCTCGGCGGCCGCGACCACGAAGATCAGGAACACGAGCACGGCACCCGCCGTATCCGCCGCGCGCTGGGCGAAGGTGACGAGGCTCAGGATCACGCCGTTCAGCATCAGCTCCATGCACATGAGCATGACGAGCGCGTTGCGGCGGACCATCACCCCCACGAGCCCCAGCACGAAGAGCGCGATGCTGAGGGCGAGCAGGAACTGGACCCTATCCATCCGGCCTCCGCCCGCCCTTGATGACGGCGATGGCGGCGACGACCGCCGCGAGCAGCAGCACCGAAGTGAGCTCGAAGTGCAGCCAGTACTCCGCGAGGAACTCGACCGAGAACGGCTGGATGAGGAACTCTGCACCCGGCTCGTGCGCTTCGACCGTCGCGGCGGCTGGGACGGTCACCCGCGCGGGATCGACGCCGCGGGTCGCCGCGAGCCCGAGTACGACCGCGAGACCCGCGCCGAAGAGGAGTCCTGGCACGAGCAGGCGGCCGTACTTGTGCGTGAAGGACGGGTCCTGGACGTCGAGCAGCATGATCACGTACACCATGAACACCATCACCGCGCCCACGTAGATCAGCACCTGGAACACCGCGATCACGTGAACGCCGAGGATCGCGTAGATCCCGGCGAGCGAGAGCATCGAGCCGATCAGCGCGAGCGCGACCCGCATCGGGTGGCGCGCGACGAGCATCAGCACGCCTCCCGCGAGCGCGCCGGCCGCGAAGAGATAGTGCAGCAGCGACTCGAGGTTCATGGCCGGCCCCCGGCTGCCTCACTGGCGACGGGATAGGGCTTCGCGACGTCGCGCTGCGGCTGCCAGTCGAGGAGTTCCTCCTTGCCGAGCCACATCCGGTTGCGATCGAAGCCCGGCAGTCCCGGCGTCTCCTTGACCATGCGGATTGCGTCCTCGGGGCAGGCTTCCACGCACAGCCCGCAGAACACGCAGCGCGAGTAGTCGATCTCGAAGCGCGCCGGGTACTTCGGGTGCGCGGGATCGTCCGGGTCGAAGGCCGCGTCGATTTCGATCACCTGCGCCGGGCATACGGTCGCGCACATGTTGCAGGCGACGCACTGCGGGCGTCCGTCGGGCCGCTGCGTGAGGATGTGCTTGCCGCGGTTGCGGGCGGCGTAGTCGGCGCGGAGTTCTTCGGGGTAGTAGGCGGTGAGCGCGCCCTTGCGGCCCGTCATCCACTTCCACATGTTGTGCAGGAACACGCCGCCCGTGATCCAGAGGCCCCGCACGACCTCGAAGAGGTACAGCCGCTCCCACCAGCCCATGGCGGGCTCGTTCCAGTAGCGCCTGCGCACGTAGGGCTTGCGGCTGCTCATGGCGGACCCGAGCGAAGCACCCAGACCGCGGCGACGGTCACGACGAGGTTCAGGATGGCGAGCGGCAGCAGGAACCGCCACGCGAAGCCGAGCAACTGGTCCCAGCGGAAGCGCGGCAGCGTCCAGCGGATCAGGATCTGGAAACTGCAGAGCAGCAGCACCTTGCCGAGGAAGGTGAGCATCTGGATCGCCACCACCGCGACGTGGTTCATTGCGATCACGCGCCCGCCCGGCAGCACGAAGCCCGCGTCCGTCATCCACGGCAGGTTGTAGCCGCCGAGGAACAGCGTGGTGAAGAGCGCCGCGATGATCGCGATCTCGATGAACTCCGCGAACATGAAGAGCCCCATCTTCATGGCGCTGTATTCGGTCATGTAGCCGGCGATCAGCTCCGATTCGGCCTCGGGCAGGTCGAAGGGGATGCGCTTGTTCTCGGCGACCGCGGCCGTGAGGAAGAGCACTGCCGCGAAGGGCTGGTAGAAGATGCCCCAGGCCGGAAGGACGCCGAGCAGCGTGCCGGACTGCTGCTCGACGATGGAGACGAGCTCGACCGTGCCATAGAGGAAGATCAGCCCGAGTACCGTGAGGCCCATGACGAGCTCGTAGGAAATGAGCTGCGAGCCGGCGCGCAATGCGCCCAGCATCGAGAACTTGTTCGAGGACGACCAGCCGGCGAGCATGGTGCCGATGATCGTGATGCCGCTGAAGGCGAACACGACCAGCAGCCCAGCGTCGATCGGCGCGATCTGCATCGGGTAGGACCGTCCGCCGACCACCAGCGTGCCGCCGAACGGGATCACCGCGAAGACGAGCATCACCGGGACGAACGTCACCCACGGGGCGATCGCGTAGGCGAGGCGGTCGTAGGGAACCGGCTTGAAGTCCTCCTTGAGCAGCATCTTGAGCCCGTCGGCGAGGCCGTGGAACAGCCCGAGCCAGACGAGTTTCACCTGCGTGAAGGGGATGCGCACGTAGGCACGGTTGGCGCCGATGCGGTCCGCCATGATGGCGGCCTGCTTGCGCTCGACCCAGGTCAGCACCGTGCCGAACGTGAGCAGCAGCCCGAGCGCGTAGGCGACGTAGATGAGCGTGACGGCGAGGTCCTGCATCACGGGTGGCCCCTTGGCGGCGCCGCGAGCGCGACGAACAGCGTCTCGGCATCCGCCACCGAGTCCTTCTTCCTGAAGCAGGCCTCGAACGCGCTCACCGTCCCCTGGAAGTTCGTGTAGTGGCCGCTGCGCTCGGTCTGGATGCTGATCGGAAGGAAGACGTCGGCGTGTCCGTTCTCGGGCAGCAGGTACGAGTTGAGGAAGATCACCCTGGCCCCGCGCGGCAGCTTCGCGAAGTCGAAGCCCTCGCCCCACACCAGCACGAGGTCCGTCCCGTCATGGAAATCGGGCTCGCGCGGATCGTGGAACAGCTCGCGGGCCTTCGCCGAATTCGGGTTCTTGTCCGGACGGATGAGGAGGTCGTCCTCGATGCGCTCGCCTTCCTCAGGGCACCAGTCGCGCTTCACGAAGCAGTGGAATACCTCGGCGAGGCGCGTCTTGAAGGTCTCGAGCTCCTCGTTCGAGCCCCAGTTCGACACGAGCGCCACCGGGTGACGGGCCGTGCCGATGAGGCGGCGAGCCTCGTCGATGGCGGCGTCGAGCCCGACCGGCTCACCCTTCAGCATCGCCTGCTCGGCCCGCGGACGCTCGAAGATGCGCGCGAGGTCGCGCCCCTTGTTGCAGATCCAGGGGCCGTTCACCGCCGGGTTGTCGAGCGGCGTGATGCGCGCCATGCACGAATTCTGTGCCGGGTCGAGCCTGTTGAGCTTCCAGTCCTCCTTGCGGTGCCAGACCTGGATGGTGCATCCGCGCTCGCAGCCCGGGCACACCGAGGGCGTGGCTTCGAGGAACCAGACGCGCGAGCGGTACAGGAACTGGCGCGAGAGCAGCGCGCCGACCGGGCAGAGGTCGATGATGTTGTCGGAGTACGGATCCTCGCTCAAGGGGCGGTCCTCGACCGGCCGGATGTTCGAGACGTCGCCGCGGCGCTCGACACCGAGCGCCATGGACTTCGACACCTCGTGCGTGAAGCGCGTGCAGCGCAGGCACAGGATGCAGCGCTCGTTGTCGAGCAGGATGCGGTTCGACAGGTTGTAGAACTTGGTCGAGCGCACCTTCGCGTCACGCGAGAGCGAGGCCTCGCCGTTGTAGGCGTAGTGGTAGTCCTGCAGCGTGCACTCGCCGGCCTTGTCGCAGATGCCGCAGTCGACCGGGTGGTTCAACGTGATGAACTGCAGGATGGCCTTGCGATGCGCCTTCACGTCCTCGGAGTCGGTGAACACCTTCATGCCGGTGCTCACCGGCATGTTGCAGGCGATGTCGAGGCCGCGTCCCTCGACCTCGACCAGGCACATGCGGCAGTTGCCCGCGGTCGAGAGCTGCGGGTGCCAGCAGAAGTACGGGACGAAGAAGCCGTGCGCGAGCGCGACCTGCAGGACCGTCTGGTCCGCATCCGCCGACACCGATTGCCCGTTTATGAAGATCTCGGGCATTCGAGGTTCCCGTCGTGGCGCGAGCGCTTGTGCTCGATGTAGTACTCGAACTCGTCACGGAACTTGTCGAGGATTCCGCTGATGGCGTAGCCCGCGGCGTCGCCGAGGCCGCAGATCGTCGTGCCGTCGTTGTACTTCGAGATGTAGTAGAGCCGCTCGATGTCCTCCGGCCGGCCCTCGCCGGCAACGATACGGTCCATGATGCGGTGCATCCAGCCCGTGCCGTGGCGACAGGGGGTGCACTGGCCGCAGGATTCGTGGTGGTAGAAACGCATCAGGACCTGCGCGAGGGTCACCATGCAGGTGCCCTCGGCGATCACGATCATTCCGCCCGAGCCGAGCGTGGAGCCCGCGTCCCAGAGCGCCTCGTGCGACAGCACGAGGTCCCTGATCTCGGCGCCGGTGAGCACCTTCGAGGACACGCCACCCGGGACCACGCACTTGATCGCACGCCCGCCGCGCACTCCGCCGCAGTCCTCCTCGAGGAACCTGATCCACGGGTAGCCGAGTTCGACCTCGTAGACGCCCGGGCGGTTGACGTGCCCGGACACCGAGAAGAGCCGCGTCCCCGGGCTCTTCGGCGTGCCGACCTCCTTGAAGGCCGCGGCACCGTGGTTGATGATCCAGGCGATGTTCGACAGCGACTCGACGTTGTTCACGACCGTCGGCCGCTGGTAGAGGCCGCGTACGGTGAGCCGGGGCGGGCGATTGCGCGGGTAGCCTTTCTTGCCCTCGAGCGACGAGATGAGGCCCGAGGCCTCGCCGGCGACGTACGCACCGGCGCCGCGATAGACGACGATGTCACAAGCGAAGTCCGTGCCGAGGATCCGCTCGCCGAAGTAGCCGGCGGCATACGCCTCTTCCACGGCGCCTGCGAGCCGGCGGTAGGGTAGGTCGAACTCGCCGCGGATGTACACGAAGCAGTTGCGGACGTTCAGCGCGTAGCTCGCGACCAGCATGGACTCGATCAGCACGTGCGGGTTGTTCTCGAGGATCCAGCGGTCCTTGAAGGTGCCGGGCTCGCCCTCGTCGGCGTTGGCGATCAGGTAATGCGGCTGCCCGTCGTCGTAGACCACGACCTGCCACTTCCGGCCCACGGCAAAGGCCGCGCCGCCGCGGCCCTGCAGGCCCGAGGCCGTGATCTCCTTGGTGATCTCCGACGGCTTCATGGTCTTCAGCGCCTTGTCAAGCGCCGCGTAGCCGCCGCGCGCGCGGTATTCGTCGAGCGTGTGCGAGGTCGCCGTGACCGGGAAGCTGATGATGAGCTGGCGTCCCGGCATGGCTACTTCAGCCCCTCGAGCAGCTCGTCGACCTTGGCCGCGTCCAGGTTCTCGTGGTAGCCGTCGTTCACCATCATCATCGGCGCGGTGCCGCAGGAACCGAGGCACTCGACCACCGAGAGCGTGTAGCGTCCGTCCGGTGTGGTCTGGCCGGGCTCGATGCCGATGCGCTTCGCGACGTGGGCGAGGATGTTCTCCGCCCCGTTCATCGAGCAGCTCACGTTGTGACAGAACTGCAGGTGCCAGCGCCCGATGGGCCTGCGGCGGAGCTGCGTGTAGAAGGACAGCACCTCCTCGATCTGGACGCGCGGTACGGCGAGCCAGGCGGCGAGTTCCCCGATGTCGGAGTCCGCGACCCAGCCGCGGTCCTCCTGGATGCGGCGCAGGCAGGGCAGCACGAGCGAGGACTCGAAGCCGGCCGGAAAACGGGCGCGCAGCTTCTCGAACTCGGGGACGAGGTGCTTCACCGGTCGCACTCCCCGCCGATCATGTTCACCGAACCGAAGGTCGGAACGATGTCGGCGAGCTGGTAGCCGTCGAGCATCCGGTGCACGCCTCCCATGTGCACGAAGCTCGGGGATCGCACGTGGACCTTCCACGGCACGCCGCCACCGACGCTCACGAGGTAGAACCCGAGTTCGCCGTTCGCGCCCTCGTGCGCCGAATAGACTTCACCGGCCGGGACCTGCGGGCCTTCCATCACCAGCTTGAAGTGGTTGATGAGCGACTCGATCTCGGTGTAGACGAGCTGCTTGTCCGGGAAGGTGCAGCGCCGATCGTCGACGCAGACGGGTCCCGGCTGCAGCAGGTCGACGAGCTGGCGGATCATGTGCGCGGATTCGTCGATCTCACGCATGCGCACGTAGTAGCGGTCGTAGTTGTCGCCCTTGATCCCGACCGGCACCTCGAAATCGAGCTCCGGGTAGGCGAGGTAGGGCGTGTCCTTGCGCAGGTCGCGCGGCGCGCCGGTGGAGCGCAGGACCGGTCCCGTGAAGCCGTAGTTGACCGCCTCGGCCGTGCTGATCACGCCCACGTTCCGCATGCGGTCGATGAAGATGCGATTGCGGTCGACGAGGCCGTGGACCCGGCCCGTGAACGTGTCCATCTCGTCGAGGATTTCCTCGAGACGCTTCAACCAACCGTCCGGCAGGTCGCGCGCGAGTCCGCCGATGCGGCCGAAGGTGTAGGTGACCCTCGCGCCGGTCAGGTCGGCGAGGTGCTCGTAGATGTAGTCGCGGATCGTGACGAGGTACAGGAAGGCCGTCATCGCGCCAAGTTCCATGAGCGCCGCGGCGATGCAGGTCAGGTGGTCGGCGATGCGCGAGTACTCGGCGAGCAGCGTGCGCAGGTGCCGGCAGCGCGGGGTGATCTCGATGCCCATCAGCTTCTCGACGGCCTCGCAGTAGGCGAAGTCGTTGATGAGCGCCGAGCAGTAGTTGAGCCGGTCGACGTAGGGGATCAGGTTGTGCCAGGTGTGCGACTCGCACTCCTTCTCGAAACCGCGGTGCAGGTAGCCGCAATGCACGTCGGTGCGCAGCACCCGCTCGCCCTCGACGTCGGCCACGATCTGGATCGTGCCGTGCGTCGCCGGGTGCGAGGGCCCGATGTTGACGACGACCGAGCCCTCGGTCGCGCCCGTGTCGAAGGCGGGCCGGATGGGGTTCGGCAGCGATGAGAGTTCCCGGCTCATTTCACTTGCGGTACGGCACCAGCGGCTGTTCCCGGTGCTTCGGATAGTCCTTGCGCAGCGGATGGCCGACGAAGCCCTCGTAGAGCAGGATGGGCCGCAGGTCGTCGTTGCCGCGGAAGCCGATGCCGTACATCTCGTGGCACTCGCGCTCGGCGAAGCGCGCGGCGCCGTAGAGCGGGACCAGCGAGTCGACCGTCGGGTCGGACTCCGGGACCCGGGTTTTCACCCGCACCCGCACCCGGTGATGCGTCGAGTAGAAGTGGTAGACCACGTCGAAGCGCGGCTCGCGTCCCGGCCAGTCCACGGCCGTGACGTCGAGGAGCATGTCGAAGGCGAAGGAGTCCTTGAGTTCCCGGACGATCGCGCCAAGGTTCGCGGCCTCGATCGCGAGAGCCAGGATGCCGTGGGCCACCGCTGCCTCCTGGACCCGGGCGGCGACGGCCGTTCTGACGCGGTCAAAGACCTCCTCGCCCATCGTCAGAAGTCCTTCGTGACGATGGGGTGCCGGTCCCGCGCGATGCGGTCCTGCAGTTTCATGATACCGTCGATGACCATCTCGGGCCGCGGCGGGCAGCCGGGGATGTAGATGTCCACGGGGATGATCCTGTCGATGCCGGGGAGCGCCGCATAGTTCTGGTAGAAGCCGCCGCTCGATGCGCACACGCCGAAGGCCATCACCCACTTGGGTTCGCACATCTGCTCGTAGACCCTGAGGAGGATCGGCGCCTGCTTGTGGGTCACCGTGCCCACCACCATGAGCAGGTCGGACTGGCGCGGCGAGAAGCGCGGCAGCGCCGCGCCGAAGCGGTCCGTGTCGTAGAGCGTCGAGCTCACCGACATGAACTCCATCGCGCAGCATGCAGTCACGAACGGGTAGGGAAACAGCGAGAACTTGCGCGCCCAGCCGACGAACTCGTCCTTCTTCGTGGTCAGGTACTCGAAGGCGGCGCTGCGTTCGCGCGGGGTCGCGGTCGGGTTCACCGCGTCACTTCCTCGAGCAGGCCCGTGCGCCAGACGTACAGCATGATGACGACGAGCAGCAGCGTGAATACGGCGAAGGCGGCCAGCGCGGGCGCCGTGAGCGGCTGTGCGCCGAGCGCCCAGACGAAGAGGAACACAGTCTCGAGATCGAACAGGATGAAGACCACCGCGATGGCGTAGTACTTGACCGGGAGGGCCCGGACGTTGGTGCGGTCGATGGCCGTCGCACCGCACTCGAAGGGCTCGAGCTTGAGCGGCGACGGCTCCGGCTTCGGCCCGAGGACCTTGTTCATCCAGAGCGTGACCGCCACGAACCCGAGAATCGCGAGCAGGTAGACGAGGAAGGCGAGATATGCGTTCATCGCTGCTCTGGGGGCGCTGTGTGTCGCACTATACGCAGGCTGTAATTCGGGGTCGTGGGCCCTGCGGAAAGCACCTATGGTCCGAGGCCTTCGCATCCAGCGGAATCGCGCCTTGCGGGCGCAGGCACGAGGTCCCGGCAGCGTGAATACCCCGGTCGTGGCTCCAGGCAAGGCCGTGCGTGGCGTGCCGCGCGGGGCATCGTCCTGGCCGGCCCGCCTCGACCTCGCCCAGAGCCTGAGCGGGCTCGCGCTCGCTCTCTTCATGTGGGTCCACATGTTGTTCGTGTCGAGCATCCTGCTCGGCCGCGACGCGATGTGGGTGGTGGCGCGGTTCTTCGAGGGGTATTTCTTCTTCGGCCGGCCGCTGCCGTGGCTGGTCTCGGCGTTCGTGGCGGTCGTCTTCGCACTCTTCGTGGTACACGCGGCGCTCGCCCTGCGCAAGTTCCCGTCAGGCCATCGCCAGTATCGCACCTATCGCGCGCACATGGGCGAGATGAAACACGAGGACACCTCGCTCTGGTACTGGCAGGTGGTCACCGGATTCGCGCTCTTTTTCATGGCCTCCGTGCACCTCTACATCATGATGACGCGTCCCGACCGCATCGGGCCCTTCGAATCCGCCGATCGCGTGTGGAGCGACCTCATGTGGCCGCTCTACCTCGTCCTGCTGTTCGCGGTCGAGTTCCACGGCGGCATCGGGCTCTATCGGCTCGCGCTCAAGTGGGGCTGGTTCGCCGGCGCCGACCCGTCCGCGACGCGGCGCAGGCTGCGCGGCTTCAAGTGGACGATCACGGTGTTCTTCCTCGCGCTCGGACTCGCGACGCTCGCGGCGTACATCAGGATCGGCATCGAACATGCGCCGGAGTACGGCCGGCGCTTCGTGCCCTCCTGGGTCGTCGAGGAGGCTCCCCGGTGAAGGTCGTCTACACCGACGTGCTGGTGATCGGCGGCGGCCTCGCGGGACTGCGCGTCGCCATCGGCGCGCGTCGCCGTGGACACGACGCGATCGTGCTGTCGCTGGTGCCCGCCAAGCGCTCGCATTCCGCGGCGGCGCAGGGCGGCATGCAGGCGAGCCTCGGCAACGTCATCAAGGGCCAGGGCGACGACGAGGACGTGCACTTCGAGGACACGGTCCGCGGCAGCGACTGGGGCGCGGACCAGCCGGTCGTGCGCATGTTCGTGAACACGGCTCCCAAGGCGGTGCGCGAACTCGCCGCCTGGGGCGTGCCGTGGAGCCGGGTCCGCCAGGGCGACCGGGAGGTCATCATCAACGGCCAGAAGGTCACGATCACGGAGCGCGCCGAGGCGCACGGACTCGTCGCGCAGCGCGACTTCGGCGGCACCAAGAAGTGGCGTACCTGTTACGTATCGGACGGCACCGGCCACGCGATGCTGTTCGCGGTGGGCGACCAGGCGATCGCCCAGGGCGTGCCGGTGCACGAGCGCAAGGAGGCGCTGTCGCTGATCCACGACGGCGTGCGCTGCTACGGGGCCGTCGTGCGCGACCTGATCACCGGCGAACTGATCGCCTACGTCGCCAGGGCCACGGCCATCGCGACCGGCGGCGCGGGGCGCATCTATCGCGTCACGACCAATGCCGTGATCTGCGAGGGCATCGGCGCGGCGCTCGCGCTCGAGACCGGCGTGGCCGCGCTAGGCAACATGGAGGCCGTGCAGTTCCATCCGACCGGCATCTTTCCGGCCGGCATCCTGGTGACGGAAGGCTGTCGCGGCGACGGCGGCCTGCTGCG
>JAGOXN010000010.1:13748-26308 GCA_018059685.1 Steroidobacteraceae bacterium
GGCGCGCTCGCGCGCACCGAGAGTCGCGGCGCGCACTTTCGCGAAGACCATCCGGCGCGTGATGACGCGCAGTGGCTCAAGCGCACGCTCGCGAGCTGGCCGTGTTCCGACGACACGCTGCCGACCCTCGCGTACGAGCCGATCGACGTCATGGGGATGGAACTGCCGCCGGGCTGGCGCGGCTACGGTGCGAAGAACTACGTGGACCACCCCGACACGCCGCGGCGCGCCGCCGAGGTGGCCCAAATGCGCGAGCAGTTGAAGGACCAGGACCGGCATGCGGTGCAGGCGGCGATCATGCCCTACGAGCACCTGCTGCCGGAGCGGTTTCGCGGCCGCAACGAGCGCATCGACGAGGCGCTGCCATGACGAAACCGCTGCCGGCGGCCGCCCCGCCCAGGAAGCTCCGCTTCCACGTGATGCGGCACGACCCGCGCGATCCGCAGAGCATTCCGCACGTCGAGCTGTTCGAGCTCGAGGAGGC
Source organism: Steroidobacteraceae bacterium (assembly GCA_018059685.1). GTDB lineage: Bacteria > Pseudomonadota > Gammaproteobacteria > Steroidobacterales > Steroidobacteraceae > RPQJ01. Next base: position 14,233 of record JAGOXN010000010.1, read on the forward strand.
GGCGGGCATGACGCTCTTCATCGCCCTGAACGAGATCCGCGAGCAGCTCGATTCGTCGCTCGCTTTCGACTTCGTGTGCCGGGCGGGCATCTGCGGCAGCTGTGGAATGGTAATCAACGGGCGGCCGGGTCTCGCCTGCCGCACGCTCACCCGGGACCTGCCCGTGGACATCCGCCTCGCACCACTGCCCGTGTTCGAGCTGATCGCCGACCTGTCGGTGAACACCGGCCGGTGGATGCGCGGCATGAGCGAGCGTCTCGAGACCTGGGTGCATGCGCTCGAAGGCGATCCGGACCTGCGGCGCATCGAGGCCCGCATGGACCCGGATCTCGCCGACCAGATCTACGAGCTCGACCGCTGCATCGAATGTGGCTGCTGCGTCGCGGCCTGCGGCACGGCGCGCATGCGCGAGGACTTCGTCGGCGCCGTGGGCCTCAACAAGATCGCGCGGTTTGCCCTCGACCCGCGCGATGCACGCAGCGACGCGGATTTCTACGAGCTGGTCGGGGACGACGACGGCGTGTTCGGCTGCATGACGCTGCTCGGTTGCCACGACGTCTGTCCCAAGAACCTGCCGCTGCAGACGCAGATCGCATTCCTGCGGCGCAGGATGGTACGCACCGGTCTCGGCGATCAGGACCGGGAATAGCGCCAGCCGCCCGACGCGTGGTGCTCCGGCGCGCGGCAGCCGGCCGTGGCGCGTGACATACTTCGCGGCGACCGCCGCGGACCGCCGCGTTCCGACAGGCGGCAAAGGCACGACGATCCACTGACACGATCCCCTGGACGAACGGACGGGCCCGGCCGGCGATGACCCTGACCCTGATCATACTGTTGCCGTTCGCCGGAGCCCTGATCGCCGCCTTCCTGCCGTCGAACGCGCGCAATGCCGAAGCCTGGCTGGCGGGCCTCGTGGCCGTCGCCTGCATGGCCCTGGTCGCCAGTCACGCGCAGGAGATCGCGGCCGGAGGCGTGATCCGCGCGGGCCTCGCCTGGGCGCCGCAACTCGGCCTGTCCATTTCGCTGCGCATGGACGGCTTCGCGTGGGTGTTCGCGCTCGTCGTCTCGCTCGTGGGTGCGCTCGTCGTGCTCTATGCGCGCTATTACCTCTCGCCCGAGGATCCGGCGCCGCGCTTCTTCGCTTTCCTGCTCGCGTTCATGGGCGCCATGCTCGGCATCGTGCTGTCCGGCAACCTGGTGCAGCTGGTGGTGTTCTGGGAGCTGACCAGCCTCACCTCGTTCATGCTGATCGGGTACTGGTACCACCGGCCGGACGCCCGGCGCGGCGCGCGCATGGCCATGATGGTCACCGTCGCCGGTGGACTGTGCCTGCTGGCGGGCGTAGTGATGCTCGGCAGCGTCGCGGGCAGCTACGAACTCGATGCCGTGCTGGCGGCCGCCGACACGATACGTGCGCACGGGTCCTACCCGGCCATCGCGACGCTGATCGTGCTCGGGGCCCTCACCAAGAGCGCTCAGTTCCCGTTCCAGTTCTGGCTGCCGCATGCGATGGCCGCGCCGACGCCCGTGTCCGCCTACCTGCATTCCGCGACCATGGTGAAGGCGGGCGTCTTCCTCCTGGCCCGCCTGTGGCCCGCGCTGCAGGGCACTGAGCTCTGGTTCTGGATGGTCTCCAGTGCCGGGGCGTGCTCGCTGCTCATCGGCGGGATGGCGGCGCTCTTCCAGCGCGACATGAAAGGCGTCCTCGCCTATTCGACCATCAGCCACATCGGGCTCATCACGCTGCTGCTCGGCATGAACAGCAGGCTCGCGCTGGTCGCCGCCGTGTTCCACATGCTGAACCACGCGACGTTCAAGGCGTCGCTGTTCATGGCGGCCGGCATCGTCGACCACGAGACCGGTACCCGCGACCTGAAGCGGCTCAGCGGCCTGGCGCACGCGATGCCCGTCACGGCGACCGTGGCGCTCGTGGCCGCGGCGGCGATGGCCGGCGTCCCGCTGCTGAACGGGTTCCTGTCGAAGGAGATGTTCTTTGCCGCGACGACCCACGCCGGCGGCGGGTGGCTGGTCCGGGTGGGATTGCCTGCAGTGGCGACGGTCGCCGGCATGTTCAGCGTCGCCTATTCCTTCCGCTTCATCCACCAGGTGTTCTTCGGTCCGCTCGCGACGAACCTGCCGCGTGCGCCACACGAACCGACGCGCGGCATGCTGCTGCCAAGCATGCTCCTGGTGCTGGCCTGCGTGCTCGTTGGCATCCTGCCGGCGCGCACGATCGGCCCGTTCCTCGACGTGGCGGTTTCGTCGATACTCGGAGCAGGCGTACCGCAGTACAGTCTCGCCCTGTGGCATGGCTTCAACGCGCCGGTGCTGATGAGCATGCTGGCGCTGGGCGGCGGCGTCCTCATCTACGGATTCCTGTACCGGCGCAGCGAACGTGCCACCGGACGGCCGCCAGTCCGCGCGCCGGTGGATGGCCGACGGGCGTTCGACGTCGTCATGGTCTCGATCGTCCGCTGGAGCGACCGGCTCGTCCGCGCGATTGCCTCTCGCCGCCTGCAGGTGCAGTTGCTGCTGATCGTGCTCGTCGCGATCGCCGCGGCAATCGTGCCGCTCCAGGGGTCCGGCTGGCCGGCGGTCGGGATTGCGCCGACTCCGCTCCGCCCGGCGTTCGCACTGATCTGGCTGGTGGGCGCAGCCTGCGCGGTCGGCGCGGCCTACCAGGGCAAGTACCATCGCCTCGCCGCGCTGATCATGGTCGGCGGCGCCGGGCTGGTCACTGCGCTCACGTTCGCCTGGTTCTCGGCGCCGGATCTCGCGCTGACGCAGATCGCAGTCGAGGTGGTGACGACCGTGCTGCTGCTGCTCGGCCTGCGCTGGATGCCACGCCGGCTGGAGGACGCCGACCTGCGTCGGCGCAGCGCCCGGGCGCGCGCACGCCGCACACGCGACTTCGTGGTGGCCGTCGTGTCCGGCCTCGGGCTCGCGTGCCTCGCCTATGCCTTGCTGACCCGTCCGCCGGTGGCCGTGCTCGCGCCGTACTTCCTCGAGCATGCGCTGCCGGACGGCGGCGGTCGAAACGTCGTCAATGTCGTGCTGGTCGACTTCCGTGGCTACGACACGCTCGGCGAGATCACCGTCGTCGCGGTCGTGGCGCTCACGGTGTACGCGCTGTTGCGGCGGTTCCGGCCCGCGCCCGAGAGCCGCGCCGCCCTGCGCACGCGCCAGGAGGAGCGTGCCCGCGAAGCGCTCGAGACCGGTGACGGCTTGCCGGCGGACCACCTGCGCATCCCGGCCACGATCACTCGCGTCCTGTTGCCGATGGCCGGTCTCGTCTCGATCTATTTCCTGCTGCGCGGCCACGATGCGCCGGGGGGCGGATTCGTCGGTGGCCTCGTCATGGCCACGGCCATCATCGTGCAGTACATGACCAGCGGCGTGCTGTGGGTGGAATCACGGATGCGCATTCACCCGCAGGCGTGGATCGCGTTCGGCCTGCTCGGCGCGGGCGGCGCCGGCGTCGCGGCGTGGTCTGCGGCCGCCCCGTTCCTGACGAGCCTGGAGTGGCATCCGGTGCTGCCGCTGGCTGGCCCGCTGCACCTGTCTACCGTGCTGCTGTTCGACCTCGGTGTGTATTCGGTGGTGGTCGGCGCCACGGTGCTCATGCTGGTCGCCATCGCCCACCAGTCATTGCGGCGTCCACGACGCAGCCTGTCCGTCGATGAGTCGGCGACCGCCACGGAACCCGCCTGATGGAGCTCGTGTTCGCATTGGCGATCGGCGTGCTCGGCGGCTCGGGCGTCTGGCTCCTGCTCAGGCCGCGTACCTTCCAGGTCATCCTGGGGCTCGCCCTGCTGTCTTACGCGGTGAACCTGTTCATCTTCGGCACGGGCCGGCTCGTGGGCGACCGGCCACCGATCATCCGAGCCGACGGCGCGACCGATCCGGCGCTTTACGCCGACCCGGTGCCGCAGGCGCTGGTGCTCACCGCGATCGTCATCAGCTTCGCCACCACCGCCTTGTTCCTGGTGGTGCTGCTGGCGCTGCGTGGACTGACCGGCACCGATCACGTCGACGGCCGGGAGCGCGAGGAATGACGGGCTGGCTGCATCACCTGCCGGCAGTCCCCGTCGTGGCGCCACTGCTGGCCGGCGCACTCGTGCTGCTCACGCCGGAGCGGCGGCGGATGCTGCGCGTCGGACTCGCGCTGTCATCAGTGGCGGTACAGGCCGTGGTGGCCGCAGTGCTGCTGTATCTCACGACGGATGCGATGCCCGACATGTGGACCGAGGGTGTCGGCGTCTATGCGATCGGTGGCTGGCCGCCGCCGTTCGGCATCGCGCTCGCCGTGGATCGGCTGGCGGCGCTTATGCTGCTGTTGAGCGCCCTCGTGGCGCTCGCCGCCCTGACGTATTCGCTCGCCAACTGGGATCGCGTCGGGCCGGGCTTTCACTCGATTTTCCAGTTCCTCCTGATGGGCCTCAACGGCGCGTTCCTGACTTCCGACCTGTTCAACCTGTTCGTGTTCTTCGAGATCCTGCTGGCCTCGTCGTACGGGCTGCTCCTGCACGGCTCCGGGCCCGAGCGCGTGCGTACCGGCCTGCACTACATCGCGGTCAATCTCACGGCGTCGTTCCTGTTCCTGGTCGGCGTGGCGATGATCTACGGGATCACCGGCACTCTCAACATGGCAGACCTGCCGGCTCGCGTCGCACTGCTCGCCGTCCACGACCGGTCCTTGTTCGAATCCGGCGCCGCCCTGCTGGGCATCGCATTCCTGATCAAGGCCGGCATCTGGCCACTCAATTTCTGGCTGCCCACCGCGTACGCCGCCGCAAGCGCGCCGGTGGCTGCAGTGTTCGCGCTGCTCACCAAGGTCGGCGTGTATGCGGTGCTGCGGGTCGGCACCCTGCTCGCGTCGGCCGATGCGAGCACTTCATTCATCGACGTCGGGCTGTTCTACGGCGGCATGGCGACCGTCGCGTACGGCGTCGTCGGCATGCTGGCGGGGCAGCAGCTGAGTCGCCTCGCCGCGTATTCCGTGGTCGTGTCCTCCGGGCTGCTGCTCGCGACGCTGGGCCTGCAGGACCAGACGCTCACGGCGCCGCTGCTGTTCTACCTGCTGAGTTCCGTGCTGGGAACGGCCGCGTTCTTCCTGCTGAACGGCATGACCGAGCGCATGCGCCTGACGCCGATGACGCAGGCCCCGGACGTGGGGCCCCTGCCGGACGAGACCTATGCGGGTTTCGAAGCGAATGAGCCTCCCGATCCGCATTCGCCGGACGACGAGATCGGCGTCGCCATTCCCGCCGCAATGGCATTTCTCGGGCTGGGATTCGTCTCCTGCGTGCTCCTCGTGGCCGGGCTGCCGCCGCTGTCCGGATTCATCGCGAAGTTCGCGCTGCTCCATGGGGTCGTCGCGACCGCGGCAGGCACGCTGCCCCAGTGGCAGTCGAGGGTGATGGTCGTTGCCATACTGGTCGCCGGACTCGCCGCCGTGATCGGCATGTCACGCATCGGTCTGCGCCTCTTCTGGTCGGTGGTCGGTCGCACCACGCCACGACTGCGCCTGATCGAAGCAGGCCCCGTCGCCGTGCTCCTCGTTCTCAGCATCCTGCTCACCGCAGGCGCCGCGCCGGTCATGGTGTACCTCGATTCTGCGGCTCGGTCGCTGCATTCGCCCGACGTGTACATACGCGTGGTCAACTCCGCCCTGCTGCCCGGAGCGGCCCGCTGATGCGCATCCCGGCGGTACTCGGTGTCGCGCTGCTCATCATCTGGGTGCTGTTGAACGGCACCTGGTCCGTCGGTCAGGTGCTGGTCGGTCTCGCGCTCAGCGTGGTCATGCTGCTGCTGGCCGCCTCGTTGCGCCCCGTCCGGCCCCGCCTGCGACGACCCCACGTGCTGCTCGCGCTGCTCGTGACCGTGTTCGTGGACGTCGTCCGCTCGAACATCGGGGTCGCCCGCATCATCCTCGGCATGACGGCCAGGCGCGAGGTGCATTCCGGCTTCCTCGACATCCCGCTCGACCTGCGCGATCCGCACGCACTCGCCATCCTCGCGGCGATCGTGACCTCGACGCCCGGCACGGCCTGGGCGGGTCTGTCCGCCGACGGCAGCACCCTCACCCTGCATGTGCTCGACCTCCAGGACGAGGCGTACTGGATCCGAACGATCAAGGATCGCTACGAACGACCACTGCTGAGGGTCTTCGAATGAACGACGTCTTCGCCCACGCGGTGAACTTCGCGCAACTGTGCTACGCGCTGTCGATGGTGATCGCCGCGCTGCGCCTCCTGAAAGGGCCGGCCGCGCAGGACCGGATCCTCGCGATCGACACGCTCTACATCAACGGCCTGCTGGTCCTGCTCACGCTCGGCATCCGGTCGCACTCGAGCGCGTACTTCGACATGGCGCTGCTGATCGCGCTGTTCGGCTTCGCGAGCAGCGTGGCCCTGTCGAAGTTCCTGCTGCGCGGGGAGGTCATCGGGCCATGACCGTCGCGGACCTGCCGCTCTGGGTGACCGTGCCGGGCACGCTGCTGCTGGTGACCAGTGGCGTCGCGACCCTGATCGGCTCAATTGGGCTGCTCCGCCTGCAGGACTTCTACGCCCGCCTGCACGGCCCCTCGATGGGCAACACGATCGGGACCTTCACGGTCCTCGTCGCGTCCATGCTGGCGACGTCCGCCATGAGCGGCCGGCTGGTCGTGCACGAACTGCTCGTCACCCTGTTCATCGTCATGAGCGCGCCCGTGAGTGCGATGCTGCTGCTGCGCGCCGCGCGGCTCCGCGACAGGAGGCGCCAGCGCTGAACGCGCGCGCCGTCGGGTCCGATGCGCTGGGAACGGGCTGCGCGGATCCTTCTTAGCGAACATTTAGCATTCGCCCGCCGGGCATCGGCGCAGACTGTCCTCCACGGAACACAAGGACGCACGGAGGGTGGAAATCATGACGACTCGAACTGTGCTCGGCGCCATTGCGGGCCTCGCGATGGTCCTCGGTCATGCGGCGGTCGCGACGGCGGGCGATGCCTCACGCGACCCGCGGGTGGAGCACGGCCGCTACCTCGTGACGATCGGCGGCTGCAATGACTGTCACACGGCCGGCTATCCGGAGTCGGGCGGGAAGATCCCGGAAAAAGAGTGGCTCACGGGCGTACCGGTGGGCTTCCAGGGTCCGTGGGGCACGAGCTACCCGGCCAACCTGCGGCGGGTGGTCAGCGGGATGTCCGAGGCGGAGTGGGTCGTGCACGCGCGCAAGGAGCGCATGCCCCCGATGCCGTGGTTCAACCTGCGCGTGATGACGGACTCGGATCTCGCGGCGATCTATGCCTTCATCCGCAGCCTCGGGGCGGCCGGCGCGCCCATGCCCGCTTATGTCGGGCCCGGCGGCAAGGTCGATACCCCGTACATCGTCTTCGTTCCGGTCAGTGACCGCAGGCAGGCCGCCGCACGCTGAGCACCGGGTCACCGGGGTCGGGCGACCTCGGACAGCGTCAGCGGGCGGCTGACGCTGAAGCGGAATCGCCCGCGACCGGTCTTCTCGATGCGCAATCCCGGGCACCTTTCCTCGAGGCGACGCTGCAGGAGGATCAGCCGTGCCTCCAGGTTCTCGCTCAGGTCCGGCAGGCGGATTTCGGGATCGAGCCTGAGCTCGCGGTTGGAGTGCTCGGTGCGGCCCTCGTCGACGTAGCTGCGCGCCAGTTTCCAGAGAATCGCACCCGCGACGCCCTTGATCAGGTACTGCTCACCCACGAAGATGCTGTCGTTCTCGGCGTAGCGCCGGATGCGGATGGCCGAGCCCCGGGGCCTGGCCTCGTCCCGGGACGCGTTGCCCGGATCGGCAGCGCATTCCTCGTCGTCTTCCAGCACGGCGGCGACGGTGCCGACGTGGCTCGCGAGCACGACCAGCGCATCCTCCTCGTCGTAGCCGAAGCGGCCCGTCCCGACACTCTCGGCGAACAGCACGCCGAGCAGCCGGTCACCCGCGAGTATCGGCACGGCGACCTGGCTCTGTGATCCTGGCAGTCCAGGGAACGGGATCTCTTCCTCGATGCCCGCCGCGAGACCCCGGCTCCGTGCGTCCTCGCGCATCGCTCGCCCATAACCGAATTCCGCGGTCGCGTGCGAGATGCGGATCGGCGTCCGCGCGAGCGCCGCCGTGCCGATCACGCCGTAGCCGAGGCGAACTTCAGCGCCGATGCCCGATTCCGGATAGCCGCGGCTCTCGACCGCATAGAGCCGCTCGCGGGCCGGATCGCGCATCAAGACCATCGAGTGCTCGATGCCGAACACCTCGCGCAGGCTGTCGAGCAGGCTGCCGAGCAGGCGTGCGAGGTCCGGCGCCGCGGACAGCCGCGCGATCGCGCAGCGCAGCAGCGCGAGCGAGTCTGCCCCGCTCAGCGTCGGCACCAGCGGCGTCCGGCAGACTTCCGTGATCGCCTCGACGCGGTAGACGTCGGAACCGCGCAGCCGGAACACTCCGGTCATGCCTGTGTGCGAGGCGATGCCCGCGAGCTTCGCCTTCATGCACTCGAACAGCGGTCCCGATTCCTCGGTGCGCAGGTAGATTAGTGAGAGCCTGTACTGCGCCGCGGTGTCGGGGTGGATCACGATCACCGTGGCGCGTGGATTCTCGAGCACGTTCTGGCGCGTCTTGCTGAAGAACTGGTACGAGAGCGCGACGTGTCCCGGATCCACGTAGTGCACCTCCGAGACGTACGAGACGTTCGGCGTGCCGTCACGCGTGCAGGTGGCGATGACCGCCGGCACGGCGCCTTCGAGGCAGGGGCGGAGCGAGTGCAGCGTGAGGGTCACGATCAGCTCCCGAGGCGCTCGCCGGCCGCCGGCCCCGGCGTCTGCTGGAAGGCCGCGGCCGGCGTGAAGCTGATCGCCGCGAGCCTCCGGTCCGGGAGTCCGTGCAGCGCGCGGGCGAACTCGCGCCCGTACCCGATCGAGCAGAGATCGTCCACCCAGGCCTGCGCATGGCGCTCGACGATGGCGCGGTCGGTGGCCGTCGCGCGACCGAGCCTCGCATCAGCACCCTTGAGCTGGATCGTGCGCAGGGTGCTCGGCTGGCTGAAGACGACCGCGATCATGCCGTTCGCCACGATCTGGTCGAGCACGCTCCCGGACCGCTCCGGTTCCACCAGCACGGTCACGCGCCTGCGGTCGCGCGAGACCCGGCAGCCACAGCCGCGCACCACATCCGGAACCATGTCCGCGCTGCGCGAACAGACGACGACCGACACGGCGCCCTGGATGAATGCCGCATGCTCCTCGTCGAGGCGCAACCCCTGGCGAGTCGACTCGCGCATGGTGGGAATGATAGCTGCGCCATGCCCGATTTCCCGAACTGTTAAGCTCGCGCGAAGGCCGGAGCCTGCCGCAGGCGCGACCGGTGCGCGATTCGCGCGCGGTCCGCGCACCGCGGACACGCAGGGAGTCGACGACGATGCGGACGCTGACCGACGCATTCAAGTGCGCATTCCCCGCGCTGCTCGCCTTGCTCGCGTGCGGCGCAATGGCGATCTCGACAGCCCGCGCGGACGATGCGGCGCCGGCCACGGCGGAAGCGACCCGCGCGCTGGTCGAGCGGCTCGGCCTCGAGGAATCCGCGACGCCGGTGAGCGAGCGCGCAGGGTGGCGGCGTCCACGCAGGATCCTGGTGTGGAATCTCGAGCCACGGTGGCTGCCGGCCATCGAGGCGGCGGCGCCCGGTGTCGAGATCGTCACGGCGGGAGACATGGCCGGGGCCGTCACGGCCGTCCGTGACGTCGACGCGGTGCTGGGGCTGTGCACGGCCGAGGTGCTCGCCGCCGGTCGGGACATCCGCTGGATCCAGGCCTACTCGGCCGGGGTCGAGCGCTGCGTGTCCGTGCCGGCCGTCCGGGAGCGGAACGTCCTCCTGACCAACATGCAGCGCGTCGCGGGACCGGTCATGGCCGAGCACGTGGTCGCGATGATGCTGGCCTTCGCCCGCGGCCTGCACTTCTACATCCCCGAGCGCATGGCGGCACGCTGGACGGCCGAGCGTCCGGCCTCCGTGCGCATGCTCACGCTCGAGGGCAAGACGCTGCTCGTCGTGGGTCTGGGAGGCATCGGCACCGAGGTCGCGCGCCGCGCTCATGCGCTCGGCATGCGCGTGACCGCGATCCGCGCGAGCGGCCGCGAGGGGCCGGAGTTCGTGGCCTACGTCGGACTGCCGGACGAACTGCGCAAGCTGGCGGGGGAGGCCGATTTCATCGTCAACACGACGCCGCTCACGCCCGCGACGACGGAGCTCTTCGACGCCGGTTTCTTCTCCGCGGCGAAGCCCGGCGCCTTCTTCGTGAACGTCGGACGGGGCCGCAGCGTGGTGCAGGCGGATCTCGTGGCGGCCCTGAAGAGCGGCCGGCTCGCCGGTGCCGGCCTCGACGTGACGGACCCCGAGCCGCTGCCCGCCGAGAGCCCGCTGTGGCAGATGCAGAACGTGATCATCACGCCCCACGTGTCCGCCGATTCGGACCTCGGCAACGAGGCGCGATTCGCCATCGCCATCGAGAACCTGCGCCGCTATGTCGCGGGGGAGAGGATGCTGTCGGTGGTGGACGTGGCGAGGGGTTATTGACGGGCCGCAGGCCGGGATTCCCATCGGGACATTCGCGCGTGCCTGCGCTCGCGCGCGGTCATGCGAGCGGATTGCGCGTCGCCTGCCGGGCTTCCTTGAAAAGCGGATCAGAGATTTCGACCGTGGTCTTCATCTCGAGTCACGATGCAGCCGAGTGATACAGGCATCCCATATTGCGTCATATGGATACACAGTCCGGCGCCCTGCAGCTCAGTTCGAGTCGATTGTGCGAGGCCATGGAGACTCGTTAACCAATTGTATTTAAAGGTGAATGTGGTAGTCTACTGGATATCTGTACAGGAAGTATTTTTCTCTCCAGCGCCCCTTTTCCAACTCACGCCCGCCTTAGCCCTCGCCCCTGGAGCATGTCATGGACGATGCCTCTTCGGTCGCAGACAGCGGCCTCCCGATCCGCGAACTGGCCGCCCGGATCACCGAGCTGTCCGGCCACCTGAACGCCGCCAACCACCGCTGGCTGCGCCTGCTCGCCGAGTTCGACCGCCGTGAGGGCTGGTCCGACGGCGCCACCCATTCCTGCGCCCACTGGCTCGGCTGGCAGTGCGGCATCGAGCTCGGGGCGGCACGCGAGAAGCTGCGGGTGGCCCATGCGCTCGAGCGCCTGCCGTTGATCGACGCAGCCATGGCGCGCGGTCAGCTGAGTTACTCCAAGGTGCGGGCCCTCACCCGGGTCGCGACCCCGGGGACCGAAGAGCTGCTGCTCAATGTGGCGCTGTACGGCACGGCCCATCACGTCGAGAAACTGGTGCGCCAGTTCCGCCGGGTGCAGGAGGTGGAAGAACAGTCCCGCGAGGCCCGCCAGCATTGCGGTCGCCGTCTCACATATTACCACGACGAGGATGGCTCGCTGGTACTCAAGGTGCAACTGCCGGCCGAGGCCGGCGCGCAGCTGCTGAAGGCGCTCGAGGCCGCGGTGCGCGAGCTGCCGCTGCCGCCGCATCCGCTGCATTGTGAAGCCGGGCTACACGTTTCAGCTGAAACGTTGCCGCGGGATCTGTCCGGGGAGGTACCGACGATGTCGGCACGGCGCGCCGATGCGCTCGCGCTCCTCGCCGAGAGCTACCTGAAGCACGGCGCCGAGGCCCTGAACGGTGGAGACCGTCACCAGATCGTGGTGCACGTGGACCAGGGCACCCTGAACGATCGCTCGGCGGGTCGCTGCGAGCTCGAGGACGGCCCTGCGATCCCGGTCGAAACCGCACGGCGCCTCGCCTGCGACGCGAGCGTGGTCGAGATCGTCGAGGACGCGCGCGGCGAACCGCTCGACGTGGGGCGCAAGACGCGCAGCATCCCGCCCGCGCTGCGCCGCGCGCTCAAATCCCGAGATGAAGGCTGCGTGTTCCCCGGATGCACGCACAAGAGATACGTCGACGGCCACCACATCCGGCACTGGGCCGAGGGCGGGGAGACGAAGCTCTCGAATCTCGTCTCGCTGTGCCGTTTCCACCATCGCGCGGTGCACGAAGGCGGGATCCGCATCGAGCGCCTCG
>JAGOXN010000422.1 GCA_018059685.1 Steroidobacteraceae bacterium
GGAACGTGAGTATTTCCAGCACGGTGGCATCCTGCAGTATGTCGTTCGCCAGCTCGCCAGTGCGAGCAAGGCGGCCTGAACGGGGCCAGGCGGCGCGAGTGCCGGGGCCGTGAAGGACCACGTCCCCACCACCACGCCCAGATCTGCATCGACCTCCGCGTCGGTGCGACGCGCGGCGGCGGCACTCGCCAAGGCGCGCCACGTGTGCGTCCTCACCGGTGCGGGTACCTCGGCCGAAAGCGGCATCCCGACGTTCCGCGACGCCATGACCGGCCTGTGGTCGCAGTTCCGGCCGGAGGACCTGGCGACGCCCGACGCCTTCGAGCGCGACCCGCAGCTCGTCTGGGGCTGGTACGAATGGCGCCGCGAGCTCGTGCGCGGCGCCGAACCCAATGCGGGACACCATGCTCTCGCGGCGCTCGCAGGGCGGATACCGCGACTGACACTCGTGACGCAGAACGTGGACGGCCTGCACCAGAGGGCAGGCAGCCGCGGCGTCATCGAGTATCACGGCAACATCCTGCAGGATCGCTGTTCGGTCGAGCAGGTCGTCGCTCAGCGGTCCCCGGGTGCAAGCCAGGGACTGCCGCACTGTGCGACCTGTGGCGGGCTGCTGCGTCCGAACGTCGTCTGGTTCGGCGAGATGATCCCGCGGGATGCACTGCTTCGGGCGGATGCGGCTGCGCAGGAATGCGACCTGTTCCTTTCGGTCGGCACCTCGTCGCTGGTTTATCCGGCGGCGGCGCTCGCGGAAACCGCGCTCGCACGCGGCATACCCCTGATCGAAGTCAATCCAAATCCGACCGACCTGAGCTCGCGCGCCAACTGGGTGCTGGCCGGTCCATCCGGCCGGTTGCTCCCTGAACTGCTGCGCGCGCTCGCTTAGCAAGCGGATGCAATGCGTAGCCCGTACGGCGGCACTCTCAGCCGGGCAGGGCACTCCCGCGCAACAGGAACAGGCCGCCGAGGACGAACAGGGCGACGACGAGCGTCTCGCCCACGATTACCGCGACCGGGCGCCAACCCACGCGGACGACGTCGCCGAGCGCGGTCTTGGTACCGAGCGCCGCGATCGCCGTAACGAGGCACCAGCGTGACGCCTCCTGCAGTCCCGCAGACACGGGCTGCGGCACCCGGCCACTCGAGTTGATCACGACGAGGAACGCGAATCCGAGCAGGAATGCCGGAAGCAGCGGCGGCCGGACGGCCTCCGACCCGGGCCGATGCCGCGTCCGGAACAGGAACGAAACGACGAACACGACGGGCAGCAGCAACGCGACCCGGAAGAGCTTCACGATCGTGGCCGTGTCTCCCGCATCGGTGGAGATGCTGTAGCCGGCTCCCACCACCTGTGCGACGTCGTGGATGGTTGCTCCGAGGAATACGCCGGCAGTGTGCTCATCGAGCCCGAGCAACGCCGCGAGCAGCGGGTACACGATCATGGCGACGGTCGACAGCGCGGTCACGCTGACGACCGTCATGACGGTATCACGCTCGTGCCCCGGCTCCTTCGGCAATACGGCTGACAGAGCGAGCGCTGCCGAAGCTCCGCAGATTGCAACCGCACCTCCGGTGAGCGCACCGAACTGCGCACCGAGCCCCGCACCGCGTGACAGCAGCCAGCCGCTGGCAATGGTGAGCGCGACGGCGAACGCCGTGACGACGAGTACTCCGACACCCAGGGACTGGATCTGGCCGAAGGTGATGCGCATGCCAAGCAGTGCCACGCCCAGCCGCAGGATTGTCCTCGACGCGTATTCGATGCCGGGCTGGCATCGCTCGTCCTGCGAGAGGAAGTTGACCGCGATGCCGAGCAGCAGCGCGAACAGCATCACGGGCGTGCGGTAGTGTTCCGCGAGCCAAGACGCCGCGAGCGCGACCAGCGCCGCGATGAGCAGACCGGGAGCGAGGGTGCGCATGCGTGCTGCGGACTGTCTGAAGGTTTCCATCCGGACGAGATTAACCCGGTGACCCGGTAAGCTACGAGCCGCCCGACCGGTCCTGTTCATGTGCCGTAGTGCCAGTTGTGTCAGGTGACCCATGCCGCGCAGGTCCTGGATCGATCCGCCGCCGTCCGAAATGACTGCGGAAGCCGTATACCGGTCGCGCCGACGTTTCATCATTGGGCTCGCGGCCGCCGGTGTCGTGCCGCTCGCGTCCGCGAATCCGGCCACGCCTCTGCCCGGGGTTCGGAAAAACACGCGCTTGAGTACCCCTGAGGCAGTCAATTCGTTTGAAAATATAACGACTTACAACAACTTCTACGAATTCGGAACAGATAAGGGCGACCCCTCCGCGCGGGCAGGGAAATTCCGGCCCCGGCCCTGGTCGGTGACGATCGCCGGCGAAGCCGGGACGACCGGCACCTTCGATCTGGAAGACATCCTGAAGCCTCATGCCCTCGAGGAGCGCATCTACCGCCTGCGCTGCGTGGAAGCGTGGTCGATGGTGATCCCCTGGGTCGGGTTCCCACTCGCCGACCTGATCAAGCGCTTCCAGCCAACCTCGCGTGCGAAGTACGTTGCCTTCAAGACCGTGCTGCGACCAGCGGAAATGCCCGGACAGCGCTTTCCAGTGCTCGACTGGCCGTATGTCGAGGGCCTGCGCATCGACGAGGCCATGCATCCACTCACCTTCCTGGCCGTCGGGCTCTACGGTCGCGAACTGATGAACCAGAACGGCGCGCCGC
>JAGOXN010000011.1:0-14244 GCA_018059685.1 Steroidobacteraceae bacterium
GATGAGACCTGCCACGGCCACCAGCAACATGCCGGTCGCGGCCACGGGCGGGGGCGCGCGGAACCGCCCGACCGCCTCCCACAGGATGTAGGCGGCCACGCCGAGTAACAGTGTGCCATTGGCGAGCACCCCAAGTGCCTCGAGACGTGCATAGCCAAACGTGCGCCGGGCGTCCGGTGGCCGCCTGGCCAGGCGAACGGCCACCAGTGCGATGACGAGACCCGCCGTGTCGGTGGCCATGTGCGCGGCGTCGGAGAGCAACGCCAGGCTGTTGGTAACCAGGCCGCCGATCACCTCGGTGTTAGCGCCGAGGTAAGACTGACCCACTGCGCCGAAGTAAAAGTGACCCACCTGGGCGAGGATGGCGGTCTTTTGGGCCGCCGACATGTTGACCCAGGAGCAAGCAGTGGAGATTCGGATATTGGCCCGGCAAGGCGAGTCGATCCGGCGGATCAGTCGGCGGATGGGGCTGTCGCGGAACACGGTCAGGCGGTATTTGCGGGATGAGTCGGCACGCCGCTACGGGCCGCGGTCGCTGCGGCCGTGCAAGCTCGATCCGTACACCGGCTACCTCCAGCAGCGTATTGCGCACGCGCGGCCGGACTGGATCCCGGCGACGGTGCTGTTGCGCGAGATCCGCGAGCGCGGCTACGACGGCGGCATCAGCCAGCTGAAGGCGTATCTCGCGCCGTTCAAGCGCTCGGCGCCGGAGCCGGTGGTGCGCTTTGAGACGGCCCCGGGCCAGCAGATGCAGGCGGACTTCACCACGGTCCGCCGCGGTCGCGACCGGCTGCTCGCGTTCGTGGCCACGCTCGGCTACAGCCGCTCGACGTTCGTGCGCTTCACGCGCAGCGAGGACTTCGCCGCCTGGCGCGACGGCTTGCTCGGCGCCTTCGAGCACTTCGGCGGCGTGCCCGAGGAGGTGCTGTTCGACAACACCAAGCCGGTGGTGCTCGAGCGCGACCTCTACGGGCCCGGCCTGCATCGCTGGCATCCGGGGATGCTCGACCTCGCCGAGGCCTGCGGCTTCCGTCTGAGCCTGTGCCGGCCGTACCGGGCGAAGACCAAGGGCAAGGTCGAACGCTTCAACGGCTACCTCAAGGGCAGCTTCCTGGTGCCGCTCAAGGCGACGCTGAAGGCCGCCGGACTCACGCTCGACCTCGACACCGCCAACCGCGAGGTGCTGCGCTGGCTCAACGAGGTCGCCGACCGTCGCGTGCACGGCACGACCGGCGTCGAGCCGTATCTGCGCCTGACGGAGGATCGCGCTCATCTGCAGCCCCTGCCGCGCGGCCTGAACGCCACGCGCGTGATTACCGAGCGCCGGCCGCGGACGGCGTTGCCGATCGAGTCGCTGCAGCATCCGCTGTCCGTCTACGAGGCGCTGCTCGAGGTGGCGGCATGAGCCTGCAGCCCGAGCGCATCGCGCAGCTCTGCGAGCTGCTGAAGCTGCCGGCGATCCACGCCGAGTGGTCGGCCTATGCGCAGCGCGCCGCCCAGGAGGAGCACTCGTTCGCCGACTTCCTCGAGTCCGTGCTCAACGCTGAGCGGGCGGCCCGTACCGAGCGCGTTCGCCAGGCGCTGCTCAAGCTCGCCACGCTGCCGGCCGTGAAGACGCTCGAGAGCTACGACTTCACCTTCGCGACCGGCGCACCGAAGACCCAGATCCACGAGCTTGCCACGCTCAGCTTCATCGAGCGGGCCGAGAACGTCGTACTGCTCGGACCCTCGGGCGTCGGCAAGACCCACCTTGCCGTCGCGCTCGGTCACCGCGCCGTGATGGCCGGCATCAAGACGCGCTTCCTCACCGCCGCCGACCTGATGATCCAGCTCGCCGCCGCCAAGGCGCAGGGCCGGCTCAAGGAGTACTTCAACCGCGCGATCATCGGCCCGCGGCTGCTGATCGTCGATGAACTCGGCTACCTGCCGTTCGGGCGTGACGAGGCGAACTTGTTCTTCAACGTGGTCGCCAGACGCTACGAACACGGCAGCATGATCCTCACCAGCAATCTGCCGTTCACGCAGTGGG
This sequence comes from Steroidobacteraceae bacterium, assembly GCA_018059685.1. Taxonomy (GTDB): domain Bacteria; phylum Pseudomonadota; class Gammaproteobacteria; order Steroidobacterales; family Steroidobacteraceae; genus RPQJ01. The sequence goes on from JAGOXN010000011.1 coordinate 2,030, forward strand.
CGGATACGCTGGCCGACGATCAGACGCTCACCGCCGCCATGCTCGACCGGCTGCTGCACCACGCCCACATCGTGCAGATCAGCGGCGACAGCTACCGGCTCAAGGACAAGCGCAAGGCAGGAACACTCAGGGCGCCCAAGGCGTCCTGATCAGGGGCCCAGGTGGGTCAGTTTTACTTCGGCGACCCGGCCGCAAAGCGGGTCAGAATTACTTCGGCGTTGACACCTCGGCAATCAGGAAGGTCCCGGTGAGGCCGAGCGCCCACCACAGCGGTTTTTCGTGCCGTATTTCACTCAGCCCGTGCTCGTGTCCGTCTCCCATGTCAGGTTCCGTCGATCGGGTACACGTGGTCGATACTCGACGCAAACAACCAGCCCGAGGTCGCCTGACCGGTCTTGCCGTTGCGCTGGATCAGGTCCACAACGACCGGCAGCTCGTCGTCCACGCAGTACACCTCGAGCTGGATCTGCTGTGTGATGAGTTCCCCCAGCTCGACCGAGTAGGTCTGCTCGCGGGTACTCAAGGCCTGCAACAGGCCCTGCGCATGTAGCACGCTGAAGCGCCGGTGACCGGCCGCCGCCAGCGCGTGCACGACCTCGCCGATGCGGTTCGGGTGGAGCAAGGCAGTGATTCGCTTCATGGTGAGGTCTCCTCGGTCGATGTGGCAGCACGAGTTTCCAGCCACTCGTACAGGACCGGCAGCAGTACCAGGGTGAGTAGGGTCGAGCTCAGCAGGCCACCCACGACGACGGTGGCGAGCGGCCGTTGCGTCTCGGCGCCGACGCCCGAGGACAGCAGCATCGGCACCAGGCCCAGGATCGCGACGCTGGCGGTCATCAGCACCGGCCGCAGTCGCAGGGCCGTTCCTTCAGTGACCGCCTCGCGTACGCTACGCCCCTTGCCCTGCAACTCGTTCAGGAAGCTCACCAGTACGATGCCGTTCAGCATGGCCACGCCGAACACGGCGATGAAGCCGATGGCAGAGGGGACAGACAGGTATTGCCCGGTGATGAACAGCGCAACGATGCCGCCCAGCGTCGCGAACGGCACGTTGGCGAGGATCAGGGCCGCGTACTTGACCGAATTGAAGGCGGTGTAGAGCAACAGGAAGATGAAGAAGATGGTGACCGGCACGATTACCGCGAGCTTCGTGAGCGCCCGCTGCTGGTTCTCGAACGCGCCACCCCATTCGATCCAGTAACCCGGCGGCAGGGTGACCGCGGCGTCGATCGCAGCCCCGGCTTCTTTGACGAATCCGTCGACGTCGCGCCCGCGCACGTCCATCTGTATCACCGCGTAGCGCTGCAGTTGCTCGCGTCGCACAAACGAGTAGCCCTCGGCGATGCTGACCTCCGCGACTTCGGACAATGGCAGCACCGCGCCGGCCGCGGTGCGCAGCGGAATGCGGCGCAGGTCCTCGACCGAGGCCCGCGTGGCGTCCTCGAGCCGCACGGCGATGTCGAAGCGTTTCACACCGTCGAGCAGCACGCTGACCGGCTCACCGCCGAGGCCGTTGCGGACCACGGTCAGGACCTCCTCGGCATTCATGCCATGCCTGGCCAGCTCCGCTCGATTGACCACAATGCGGATCTGCGGCTTGCCGACGTTGGCCTCGAGCGACAGGTCCGCCACGCCCGGGATTTTGGCGAGAACGTCCTTCATCTGGCCGCTCAGCCGGTCGAGTTCGCCCAGGTCTTCGCCGTAGAGCTTCAGCGCCAGCGTCGCCCGCACACCGGAGATCAACTCCTCGACCCGCATCTGGATCGGCTGGGTGTAGCTTGGCACCGTGGTGGGCACCACCTCCTCGAGCGTCTCCTGCATGGCCTCCTCGAGGTCCTTGATCGAGCGCCCGGTGTTCCAGGAATCGGGATCGTTGAGGGCCGTGTAGATCTCCATGTAGTTCACGTCTGCGGTCTCGCCCTTCTCGGCCCGTCCGATCATGGCAAGGGTGGTCTCGACCTCGGGAAAGCGCTCGAACGCATCGGCGATCTTCTTCGAGACCGCGATCGATTCGTCGAGCGAGGTCGAGGGAATGGAAGTCACGCGCCACATGATCGAGCCTTCCTGCAGCTGCGGCATGAACTCTTTGCCGAGGAACGGAAAGAGCGCGAGGCTGCCCGTGAGCGCCGCGAGCGCGACGCCGAGCACGAGACGCTTGCGCCCGAGGGCCCACTCGAGGATCGGCCGGTAGCGACGCTTGAGCCAGGCCACGAAACGCGTGTCCTTCTCGGCCTTCGGCTTCAGGATCAATGAGGCCAGCACCGGGATCAGCGTGAGCGACAGGACCAGCGAGCCCGCCATCGCAAAGGCGATCGTGAACGCCATCGGCTTGAAGAGCTTTCCTTCGAGACCTTCGAGCGCGAACAGCGGCAGGAACACCACGATGATGATGCCGATCGCAAACGCGATTGGGTTCGCGACCTCCTTGGCGGCGGCCAGCACGGCCGAGGTGCGGTTGACCCGTTCACCGTGCGCCTGCCGCTCGGCCATGAGGCGGAAGGCGTTCTCCACCATCACGACGGCGCCGTCGACCATCATGCCGATGCCGATCGCGAGCCCTGCGAGCGACATCAGGTTGGCGGAAAGACCGAACTGCTGCATCCCGATGAACGCGATCAACATCGCGAGCGGCAGGGCCACGATCACGACGAGGGCCGAACGCAGTTCACCGAGGAACAGGAACAGCACGACGGCGACCAGAATCGAGCCCTCGATCAGGGCGGCCGTCGCCGTCCCGACGGCCTCGTTGACGAGATCGGTACGCTGGTAGATCGGCTTCAGGACCACGCCCTCCGGCAGCGCCGCGCTGACCGTGGCGAGCTTCGCCGAGACCGCGTCCACGACGTTTTTGGCGTTCTCGCCGATACGCGCGAGCGCCATGCCGAGCACGACCTCTTCGCCGTCCCGCGTGACCGCACCAAATCTCGGCGCCGGGGCCTCGACGACGGTCGCCACGTCGCGCAGGTACACGGGCACACCGTGCTCGGCCTTGAGCACGATCGCACCGATGTCTTGCGCGGATTGCAGCAGGCCGAGGCCGCGCACCAGGTACTGCTCGCGACCGACGTCCATGACGTTGCCGCCCACCTGGCCGTTGTTGGCCGGAATGGCGTTCAACACGTCGCTGAAACCGAGGCCGCGGGCGTACAGGCGCTGCGGATCGATCCGCACCTGGAACTGCCGCTCGCCGCCGCCCCAGGACGTGACGTCGTCGACGCCCGGAGCCGTGCGCAGCATCAACCGCACAAGCCAGTCCTGCGTCGTGCGCAGGTCCATGTCGCTCACCTGTTCGCGACTGACGCCCGGTGCGCGCTCGACCGTGTACCAGAGCACCTGTCCCAGCCCTGAGGTGTTGGGCCCCATGCTCGGCTTGCCGTAGCCTTCCGGCAGGCGATCACCGACTTCCTGCAATCGCTCGTTGGTGAGCTGCCGCGCAAAGTAGATGTCCATGTCGTCTTCGAAATAGACCGAGACGAACGACAACCCGAACAGACTGACCGAGCGGATCTCCTGCACCTTCGGCAATCCGGCCATGGCGGACTCGACGGGGAAGGTGAGCAGCTGCTCGACGTCCTCGGCGGCGAGACCCGGCGATTCGGTGTAGATGCTGACCTGCACCGGCGTCACGTCCGGAAAGGCGTCGATGGGCACCGTGCGGACCGCTTGTAATCCGAGGAACGCGATCACGGCGAAGATAATCAGCACCAGCACCTTGTAGCGCAGCGAAAGTTCGACGAGGTGATTCAGCATGACGCGGCTCCGGTATCCGGGACCTGGCACTCAGTGGCCATGGCCTTCTCCGAGCTGTGCCTTGAGCATTCGCGCTTTGAGGGCGTACGTGCCGGCGACGACGACACGGTCGCCGGCCGTCACGCCCGCCGCCAGGATGGTGTGGTCACCGACCACGGCGCCGGCCTTGACCGGGACGGGCTCGAACTGACCCGCGGACTTCTCACGGAAGACCACCGTTTGGCCCTGCAGCTGCACAATGGCCTCGGTGGGTACGGCGAGCTGGTCGATGCCGGATCCATCGACCGAGAGGCTGACCTCGACAAAGTCCCCCGCGTGCAGCTGGTCGCCCTCGTTCGGCACTTCGACACGGACGTGCGCATTGCGGGTGTCCTCGGCAGTGCGGTGCGCACTCTGCACGACGCGGCCCGGCAGGCGAACGCCAGCGGCGACGACCGTGGCGTCCTTGCCGACCACGACGCGGCGCGCAATCTCGGCCGGCAACGTGGCGTCGACCCAGACGGTGGACTCGTCGACGAGGCGAAAGAGGGTGAAGCCCGGCTCAATGCGCTGCCCGATCACGAAGTCATCTTCGGTGAGCCGGCCGGCATGTGGGGCAGACAATGTGTATTCGCCGTCGGCAGGCCCGGAGACGCTGCCCGCGATGCCATAGGCTCGGGCCTTGGCCCGCGCCTGCTCCACGGCCACGGCCGCCTCGGTGTAACGGCGTCCCGAGACGGCCTCCTTGCCGAGTGACTGAACTCGTTGCCACTCCTGCTCGGCGATTCGCAGTTCGCCCTGTGCCTCGGCAACTTCGACACTCGACAGGGACACGAGCGCCGCACCGGCGGCCACTTCGTCGCCGAGCCGGGCGTGTCGGCGCACCACCAGCGACTCGACGCGCGGCGTGATCAGCGTGACGCCATAGGCGTTGTCGACCACCTCACCCGGCGCCTGAAGCACCTCGCCCAGGCTCATGGGAGCCAGGACTTCGATGCGTAGCCCGGCCGCTGTCTGCTCCTCCGCCGTCATCGTCAGCGGTGCATCGGCCTCATCGCCATGCTCATCGGCGGCATCGCTGTGCTCATCCGCGGTTGCAGTCGCGGCAGAGGCGTCCGGCGTCCCGGACGATTCCGTTGCCTTCTGTGAGCAGCCGGACAGTGCGGTCAGCGCCGCGAGAAGCGTCAGCGCGGCCGCGAGAATGGAACGATTCATGGGGTCACCTCGGAAACGGGACGATCAAAGCCAACCCACGTGTCGAGTTGGCCGGTCGAATACAGGGTGTCGACGTAGCTGCGCCACAGGCGACCGCGCAGGTCGGCTCCGGCCAGCGCCGTGTCGAGCGTCTGCTTGATCTGGATCAGGTAATCAGCGGTGCTGACTTCGCCGGCGCGCCACAGCCGCTCGAGGAGATCGGCCCGCGCCGCGACATCGGTGCCTGGGCTTTGCGACCAGCGCGTCCATGCGTCGCGCACGGCGCCATAGGAACTGATGTTGCGTTCCGCGCGGGCACGCAGTTCCAACTCGACCCGGCGCAGTTCCGCACTCGCGGCGGAGGAGTCTGCCTTGGCAGCCGCAAGCTCCGCGCTGAATCGGTTGCGTACAAATAGCGGCACGCTGACCGCCACGCCGACGACATCTTCGCTGACCGAGCCGATGTCCTTGCGACCGCCATACAGGCTTACCGTGGGATCCGGGCGGCGGTCCCGTTCCGCGATCGCGATGCGTGTTGCTGAGCTGGCGGCGGTTGCGGCCGCGATGCGTCCCTCGGGCGCGGCCGCGACCTGCCACGACGGGTCAGTCGTCCACACGGCAGGCACGCCGAGTTGAGCAATATCAGCGGCATCCGAGGGATTGCCGCCGACAGCACGGTAGGCCTCCGCCGCGCTGGCCGCGTCCGCGAGCAGGGTCGCCTGTTCCGCCTGCGCCTCGTCCCGGGCCAGCAACGCGAGGTCACGCTCCAGGCTCGAGATGTCACCCACCGTGAGCTGACGCTCGGCAAGGTCGGCGAAGCGTTGCATCAGGGCGAGGCGTTCCTCACCGATGCGTACGCGCTCCCGCGCAACCCCGTGATCCGTCCAGGCTTGCAGCCAGCGCCGTGCAAATTCGCTGCGGCGTAAAGCGGCCTCGGCTTCGGCAACGACGAGGTCGGCCCGTCCCGCATCCGTACGGGCGCGCCGCTTACCCGAAAGGTCAAGCGTCAGCGCCATGCCGGCGGTGGTGGTCTGCTCGGGACCCTCGTCGTCGTAGGCGACCTCCAGGTCGGGGTTGTAAAGGGGGCGCGAGCTTGCCACGGCACGAGCCTCGGCGGCGGCGAGTGACTGCTCGGTGGCTTCTGCGGCGGGATGCCGAGACCACGCTTCGCTAACCGCACTGCGCAGTGCAGCGAGCGAAGAATCCGACGGCGACAAGGGGGCGCCGATCGCGGTACTCGTACTGAATACGGCAATCAGTGCTGCGGCGCACGCTACCACACGGGTGCGCGCCGAAAGTGAAATCGGCATCGATGGAATCCTCTGAACGACAGACGGCAGCCCGTCGTGTAATCACACGACGGGACACGGCAATCCGCGGTTCAGACTATCGGTGGCCTCAGCTCCCGGTCGGGAGCAACGCCGGCCCACAGCGTTTGAAAATGCACCTGCTCATTCTGGCCAGTCAGCGCCGACATGATGCCAATCGCCGCGGGCAGAGTTGCCGAGAAGTGACAAGCGCAGTGCAGGCAGTGTCCAGCGGCAGCGCCGGTTGACGGGTCGCTGGATGTGCTGTCGTCGCCGGCCTGCTCGGCGACGACAGCGTGAGCACCGCCCGCCATTGATTCGGCAATGTCGTGCGGCGTACAAGCAGTGACCATGCCGACCCGCAGCAGGCAGACGAGCAGCAGAAGCCCGGCAAGCCACGTCGAGCGGCGCAGGGATTCCAGCCGGAACGGCATTGACGTCACGGTCGACATTGGCCTCAGTCTAGCGGTCGCCGCGCGCTGGACACAAGTTCAGCGCCGGTCTGTATCGAGGATCGCCTGCAGGTCGGACGGCACGGGCATGGGGCGCGTGGCACTGACGTTGGCGCCACCGGTGTTGCCGACGGGCACCCACAGGCGAGAGAACAGCGCCGCTGCCACTATGCGTGTCAGTTGGCCAGTAATCTCACGCGCATCGCGGCGCCGCCACGCGATGCCCAGCATGCCGATGTGGCTTCGCACGTGCAGCCGCGTGCTGCGCTGACCGAGGATGTGCGCGCGTTCCAGATGATGAAACGCAGTGGCCAGGTCACCCGCATCGCGGGCGGCACCGGCCAACGACCACTCCCGCTCAAATGCGTCGCGTATTGCAGAGTTCATGACTTAACGACCCGCACGCCGCAAGGTGCCACGGATCGCCCTTGATTGCGCAGCTGCCCAATCGCCGTGCGCAGTACGTCATAGGACGTGTGCAGGAACAGCATGGCCACTAGCGCGCCGACGAGCAGATCGGGCCAGCCCTGTCCGAGCCACGCGACAGCGCCCGCCGCGGCGATTACGCCCGCGTTGCTGAACACGTCGTTGCGCGAGCAGAGCCAGACCGAGCGCAGATTGATGTCCTGATCCCGGAAGCGCATCAACAAGAAGAAGCAGGCCAGGTTGGCCACCAGCGCGATAGACGCGGCGACGGCCATGATCGGCGCCTCCGGTGTTGCGCCAAGGAACGCCTTGCGGCCGACCTCCGCCAGCACCGCGAGGCCGAAGAGCCCTTGAATCACACCCTTGACCACGCCGGCCCCCGCGCGCCAGCGCAGCGACCGACCAACAACAAACAAGCTGAGGGCGTAGACGCCAGCATCGCCGAGACTGTCCAGCGAATCCGCCTGCAGGGCCGTGGACCCGGCCCACCATCCCGCAGCGTACTCACCGACGAACAACGCGGCATTGATCGCCAGGACGATCCAGAGGACCCGGCGCTGGTCGCGACTTGCGGCGGCTGACAAGCGTTCCGCGGTTTCCCCGCAGCCGCAGGTGGACGTGGACGAAGCGTTCATGGCGGAGCATCCTAGACCCTGTAGCTACTACAGGGTCAAGCCATGAGGATCGGCGCAGCGGCGGCGGCCAGCGGCTGCCACATCGAGACGATCCGCTACTACGAGCGCATCGGCCTGCTGCCTCATCCGGCACGCAGCGTCAGCGGCTATCGGGAATACCTGCCCGAGGAGGTGGACCGCCTGCGATTCATCACTCGTGGTCGCGAGCTCGGATTCAGCCTGGAGGAGATCCGCAGTCTCCTGGCGCTGTCCGACGATCCCACGCTGTCCTGCCGCGACGTCGATCAGCTGGCACGACATCACCTTGCGGACGTCCGGCAGCGCCTGCGCGAGCTGCGGCGCATCGCGCAGGAGCTCGAGCGGACCATCGCCAGTTGCGCGGGTGGCAAGCGTGGGCAATGCGCGATTCTCGGGGCGCTCAGTCGGCGCTCAAATGAAGACTGACCCGTCTCGATCGTCTCCCGCCACTTGGTCAATTCGCGAAGTCCGCTAATGTCCGCTCTTGCGGATCGTGACGGTCGCAGATGGGTCGGTTCTCACCGTACAACGGCTGCTTTCGGCACGTACGTCCAGCGGCTGGGTGAGCGGTCGCCCTGTGGCAGCCCCGGTTGCCAACCATCCCCTATACGTCGGTTTGCTCGGCTATCTCCAGCGCGTCGTCGACCTCGATACCAAGGTAGCGGACGGTGCTCTCGAGTTTGGTGTGCCCGAGGAGAAGTTGCACCGCACGCAGGTTCCGGGTGCGCCGGTAGATGAGCGTCGGCTTCGTCCTGCGCATGGTGTGTGTCCCGTATGCGGTCTCATCCAGACCGATCGACCGCACCCATGATTTCAGAATCCGCGCGTACTGCCGGGTTGACAGATGCGGCGAAGCCGAGACTCGGCTCGGGAATAGGAACCCCTCGGGACGTAAATTCGCCTCGCTCAACCACGCGCCAACGGCGTCCCTTGTCTGCTCGGTGATCTCAAACTTGACGGGATGATGCGTCTTCTTCTGCATTACGATTGCCCGCGCCGCTACTCGGTCGCCTTGCGCAACGTCACGGACGCGCAGCGCCACTAGGTCGCAGCCGCGGAGCTTGCTGTCGATGCCCAGGTTGAATAGCGCAAGGTCGCGCGTGTGGTGTCCCAGTTGAAGCCGGAAGCGAATCGCCCAGATTTCCTTTGGCTTCAGGGGTAGCTTCTGCCCCACAAGCTTGCCCTTGTTCCAGGAAGCGGAACCGGAGACGTCTCTGGCGTCCATACGCATCTCCTTCTTGCCAGCGCAACGGGAACGGAGATCAATCTTGCGGCGTGCTCAGTCCTGCGGCCAACCTTCGCCAACGGCTTGCTGGTCTAATTGGATGCTTGTTGACACCTCGTCAGGACGTCTACACAGTCGGCTGCACTGTTCGCGAATCAAGGGCTCGCCCGAAGACCAGTAACGGAGGAGCCTCTGACCGTGCGAGACTTTGGTTTCAGTCGGCGCCAAACTTTGGTTTCATGCGTAGGCATCATGAAATTTGCGCTGGCCACTCCCGGCCTCAACAATTACCCGGCCGCCATGGCTCCCTGGGAGCCGAAGGCGAGCGGTGGTGCAGAGGTGGTCCGCTTTGCGCGCAAGGCCGATGAGCTCAGCTGGGACTGGCTGACGCTGCCCGAGCACCTCATCATGCCGACGGACATGGCTCCGGTCTGGGCACACGCTACGCTGAAGGCATTGCGGCGGCGGTGCTGTGCGGTGCGACGCAGCGCATCCGCATGCTGACCTGCATTCTGGCGCTTGCGTATCGACATCCACTGCTGCTGGCGAAGCAGATCCCGACCATGGAATTCCTCGCAGGCGGGCGTTTCACGCTCGGCACCGCAGTTGGGCACCTCGAGAAGGAGTTCGAGGCGCTGGGTGTGCCCTTCGACAAGCGCGGGCGCATCACCGACGAGTACCTGCAGGCCCTGAAGGCCGCCGGCACCACTTCGGTACAGGTCATGCCGCCCAAGGTCGCGACGTTCGAACAGTGCCTCGAATGGACCGAGTGGTACGACTCGGAAATCATCCCGAAATTCCGCTGAGCCGGACCGCGCGTTGCCTGCTTCCGAAGTGTGGCAACGCGCATTCAGTCATGAGTCCGTGCTCCTACGGCAGCGCAAAGGCGACGATGGCGTCGCCGGACTCGGACCAGCCGTGGCCGCCGGCGGCGATCACCAGGTACTGCCTGCCGTCCTCGTGCAGTCGGTAGGTCATGGGCGTGGCGCTGGCCGTGTAAGGCAGGCGGTGCTTCCAGATCTCCTTGCCCGTCGCTGCATCGAAGCCGCGGATGTACCTGTCAGTCGTTGCGCCGATGAAAACGACGCCGCCTGCCGTGACGATCGAGCCTCCGGCATTCGGCGTACCCGTGCGAAACCAGAACGGAAACCGTGCCTGGTCGCGTGTGGTGCCGAGCGTGCTGCGCCAGCGCACCTTGCCCGTGACGAGATCCACGGCCGTGAGCGTACCCCACGGTGTCGGGTTGCATGGCGCACCCCACTTCGACAGCAGCGCCGCACGCTTCACACCGTACGGCGTGCCTTTCTGCGGATAGTATTCCATCGGAAAATGCACGGACGGATCCGCCTCGATGTCGTACCGCTCACGTGGCAGCAGCCAGACGAGCTGCGCGAGGTGCGTCTGGTTGACATAGAGGGTCCGACTCACCGGGTCTATCGAGACGCTGCCCCAGTTGGCGCCACCCGCACTCGATGGAAACTGGATCGATCCCTCGACCGAGGGTGGCGTGTAGATGCCGTCATAGCGATGGGCCCGGATCTTCTCCGCGCAGTCCCTGCGATCGAAAGGCGTGAAGCCGAAGGCGTCGTCGGGCGAGAGTGCGGTCGGATGGAGAGGCGCGGGGTGGGTAGGGAAGGGTTGCGTGGGTGAGAGCGTCTCGCCGGGAACCGCGCCCTGCGGCACGAGCCGCTCTGCAACGGGATAAAGCGGCTCGCCGGTCTCGCGATTGAGCAGGAAGACATGGCCCATCTTCGTGGCCTGTGCAACCGCAGGGACACCGCCGCCCACGTCGGGAAGCTGGAAAAGGACCGGCTGCGAGGCCACGTCGTAGTCCCAGACATCGTGGTGCACGGTCTGGAAACGCCACGCAACCTTCCCGGTCGCGACATCGAGGGCAACGGTGGAACTGGCGTAGTAGTCGAGGCCCTCCCGCAGACCACCGAAGAGATCGGGTGCCGCGTTTCCCGTGGGGAGAAATACGAGGCCACGTGCCTCGTCAGCCGAGATGATCGACCATACGTTGGGTGTTCCGGGCTGGTAATGGCCGCTTTCGGGCTTCGGGTAGCGTTCCTCCCATCCGGGCGGCACCGGGTCCCAGGCCCAGCGCAGCGCACCCGTATGCACATCGAAGCCACGCACCACGCCGCTCGGCGCGTCGACGCGCAATAGGTCCGATACGAGTGCGCCCACCACCACGACGTCGCGCACGACGATGGGTGGCGAGGTGGGATAAGTCTCCCATGCGGGGGCCGGGCCGATTCCCTGACGCAGGCTGATGCGCCCGTCGCGGCCGAAATCAGCGCAGGGCCGGCCGGTCCTCGCGTCCAGCGCCACGAGTTCGGAATCGAGCGTCCCCGTGAAGATTCGCGTCGCGCAGGTACCGCCGGCGGGTGCATCCCCTCCCTTCCAGTATGCGACGCCGCGACAGACGCGTGTGTACGGGCCTTCGAGCGTGCGATTGCGCACTTGCGGATCGAACGCCCAGCGCTCCTCACCGGTCTCGGGATCGAGCGCGATCACCCGATTGAAGGGCGTGCAGAACACCAGCAGATCGTCCGCGATGATTGGCGTGGCGCTCAGGCTGGTCTTGGAATTCCCCTCGCTGCCGCTGCTGAAATCGCCAATGCGATACGTCCATGCAATGCGCAGGCTGCCCACGTTGTCGCGCGTGATCTGCGTCAGTGGGCTGTAGCGAAGGCCGCCCTTGTCGCCGCCATACTCGGGCCAGCTCGCGGTGGGGCCGGAGGTGTCGACGACGGACGGGCCGCCGCGGCTGCAGCCGGGCGCTCCGACGAGCACGGCCACGGCAGCCAGGCAAGAGAACGCCGATGTACGCATGATGGACACTCCGTGAGCAGGAGCAACGAACGAACAGCTGTCTGCAATGAGCCCACCCGGCACGGCCGGAACCTTGCTGCCGGCGCCGGCAGGATCGCCAGGGAAAAGGCCGTCAGGCGCGCTCATCTCGATGCGCGGGGCTCAGCCTGTGCGCCACCCGCCGGGCGCAACGGATCAAACCGATCCGCCAGCATCACCATCCACGCCGTTGCACAGGTGCTGGGCAACGGGTTCGCGTACCAGCCGAAGGGCACGAGGTAACGACGATCGGCATAGAGATACGGCTGGTTCATCTGCGGCACCAGCTGGCGGTAGTGCGCTGGCCTGCCGCCGAAATCGGCGCGCAGGTAATTGTCGTAACGCAGTTGCTGTACCGCGCGCAGCATGGCGG
>JAGOXN010000011.1:14344-26193 GCA_018059685.1 Steroidobacteraceae bacterium
ATGGTCCAGGTGTTGGCATCCACCGCTCTCGGGTGCCGCGTCGGCACCCAGTCAGAGGACGCCTGCGGCTTGCCGGCGATGCCACCCTGCACGAACTCGCCGTCGATCCACGCACGCTGGCGCAGGAAAGCCAGCAGACCGTCGGTGCGACTGCCGTCCGCATGACGTCCGCCGTGGATCATCACGTGAATCTCGCGCAACGCGCGGCGGATGATTTCGGCATCACCGTGGCCGAGCCGGCTTCCATGAGTCTGTTGCTGCTGCAGCAGGTATTGCAGGATGTTGAGCCCGGCATACAGCGATGCATTGTTCTCGACCGCGACTTCATGGCGATCGACCAGCGCCTCGCCCTGGTTGCGCACCGTGCCGCCGGGCGCGTAATACACGGCACCGATGCCGGACTGCATCGCGACAAATGTCGGCAGCACTTTCAGCGCGCTCTGCACCGCGACCTCGTTGAACGGAACGTGAGTACTGCCCCGCCCCATGACATGATGGATGTAAGCCGACTGAAGCGGGCCGATCAGGAATGCCCAGGCGTTCTCGCCGGTGAATGCTTTCCAGTCCGTCCACGAGACCCTGCCCCTGGCGTAGGTCCTGTCATGCGCCGGCAGCCCCTCTGTCTGGATCAACGCCTCGTACGGCGCGACGGCCAGCGGATCATCCGCCAGCCAGCGGCGCGCCAGCATGCGAAAGGCATACGCCGCGTTCGCATCGGTGATCGTGCTGCCGTTGTAGGTAAACCGCTGGGCAACCGTGGTGGCACGATTGGTGCCGGCAACGGGATGCGGCGCGTTGCCGCTGTAGCCCGCGCTCAGCAGCAGATTCTGGTTGCTGACGAGCTGCCAGGCATCGAGATTGCGCGCGCGCGCAAAGCCATGTCTGACCTCGCCCAGCATCACCGCGATCTGCCAGGTCGCGGCGTCGTAGACATTGCTGCCGTCATGGATGTTGACGCGTTCGGTCTGCAGGTCGCCAGCCGGGCCCTTCTGCGGTTGCAGCGAGTAGTCGCTGCTGTCGTAGACATCGGTCACCGCGCATGACCTGGCGGGAAATCCGCAGACGTGTTCGCCCCAGAACGACGCGGTGTCGTAGAAACTCAGCGGCAGCATGCGACCACTGAGCTCGCCGGCACTGGCCCTGTACAACACGCCACCCTGTGCACGCTCGCTGACGAGAAAGCGATAGCTGGCATCGACATCGTCGATGCCACCCACCGACACCGCCCGCGCCGCGCCCGCCAGCAGGCAAAGCAGCAGGAACGCGGAGCGATGTCGGACTGCGGCCGCAGTCATGCGGGTGCCGCGGGCCTCACCGGTGTCGACGGTGCTGGCCACGAGGTGCACGCGCCACCAAGCCGTTCGCGCCGGAAGGTTTCGGCGGGCCCGGAATGTTCTCAGGCAGGCTCCAACAGATTCCCGATCGCCACGTCCGCGTCGACGTCCGCGCCGTAATCCACACCCGTTACACCGAAGCCGAACAGCTTGAGAAACTCGGCACGGAAGCCGCGAAAATCGCTGAGCTCGTTCAGGTTTTCGGTGGTGACCTGCGGCCACAATGCCGCGATCTCGTCCTGCACCCTGGTATCCAGTTCCTTTTCATCCACCCGGTTGCGGCCGCTCTCGTCCCTGCGTGGCCTGGCGCTGTACAGGCACTCGCTGAACAGGCGATAGATCTGCTCGATGCAACCTTCGTGGGTGCCCTCGGCCTTCATCACGCGGAACAGCAAGGCCAGGTACAGCGGCATCACCGGAATTGCGGCGCTGGACTGGGTCACCACCGCCTTGAGTACCGAGACCGTGGCGTCGAAACCTTGCTTCTGCAGGGCGGCCGCGGCGCGATCCAGGTCCTTCTTCGCGGCGCCGATGGTGCCATCCCAGTAAATGTCACGGGTTACGCGCTCGCCCACATAGGTATAGGCCGTGGTCTTGCAGCCCGGTGCCAGCACGCCTGCCGCGTCCAGTGCCGCCAGCCAGCGTTCCCAGTCATCGCCGCCCATCACGGCCACGGTGTGGTCGATTTCCTCCTGCACCGCCGGCTCGATGGAGAATTCCTTGACGACTTCACGATCCGTGTCGAGGCCGGTCTGTTTGAACGGTTTGCCGATGGGCTTCAGGGTCGAGGAGTACAGCACGCCGGTATCGGGATGGGTGCGGCGCGGTGACGCCAGGCTGTACACCACGAGGTCCACCTGGCCGAGATCCGCCTTGATGCGGTCGATGGCCTGCTGCTTCACGGCATTGGAAAACGCATCGCCGTTGATGTTCTTCGCATACAGGCCGGCTTTCTCGGCGGCTTGCTGGAAGGCGGCGGCGTTGTACCAGCCGGCGGTGGCGGTGCGCTTGCCGGACGCGGGCTTCTCGAAAAAGATGCCCAGGGTGCCGGCGCCGCAGCCGAAGGCGGCGGTGATACGCGAGGCCAGGCCGTAGCCGGTCGACGCGCCGATCACCAGCACACGGTTGGGAGCATTCCGGATGGGGCCGTTGAGCTGCACGAACCGGATCTGTTCATTGACATTGGCGGCGCAGCCAACGGGATGGGCCGTGGTGCAGATGAAGCCTTTGACCTTGGGCTGGATGATCATGCGAAGCCCCTTGCGCGGATTGGACGGATGAGCCGGGGAGTACTGCCAGGGGCGAGTGTAGTGCCGGACGCTGGGCGGGGGTACGCCCGGCGAGAAATCTTCGGCCGCGCCGCCGCCTTCTGTGCCATGCCCGGGGGACGAGCCGGCACCCCCGGTGGCGACCCTGCGGAAGCCGGTCATCATGTGGGTCTGGATCGGTAATGACGGTGAGTACGGCGGAATCATCGACCGACGAGCGCATCAAGTTCGCATGCTGCGCGTGCCTGACTCGCAACGGTGAAGCGCCGGTGCTCGCGGCTCATGCGCGGCGTCAGCCTGCACCAGCGTGGGCACTCTCCCGATCCGACGCGGAACGCACGAGGTCATTGCTCCTGCAGGTCGAGGACGTGCACCGCGCAGGCGATGCACGGATCGAAGCTGTGGATCGTGCGCAGGATCTCGATCGGCTGCGCAGGGTCGTGCAGCACGTGGCCCGCGAGTGCCGCCTCGTATGCACCGGGGTGCCCTGCGGCGTCGCGCGGACCGGCATTCCAGGTGCTCGGCACCACGGCCTGGTAATTCGCGATGCGACCGTCCTCGATCATTATCCAGTGACCGAGCGCACCGCGCGGGGCCTCCATGAAGCCCGCGCCTTTCGCCGCCTTCGGCCAGCGGGCCGGGTCCCAGAGTGAATCGTCGCAGGTCTGCGTGTCGCCAGACTTGATGTTGGCGATCAATGCGTCGTACCAGCCCTGCATCGCATCGGCGATGATCTTCGTTTCGAGCGTACGAGCGGCCGTTCGACCCAGCGTCGAGTAGAGCGCCTGAACGGGGAGCTCCAGCGTGCCGAGCGTCCTGTCCACGAGTTCCCTGGCCTGCTCGTTGCCCGTCGCCACCATCATCAGCATGCGCGCGAGGGGACCGACCTCGACCGCCTTGCCGCGCCAGCGCGGCGCCTTGATCCAGGAGTAACCGTGCTCGATGTCGAGCTGCCTGTACGGCGGCTCTGGCCCGGTGTATTCGAGGCGGGTCTCGCCGTCGTACGGGTGAAGACCCCGACCTGCTCCGCCGTCGTACCCGTAATAGGACCGGTCGACGAACTCCTGGATCTGGGCCGGATCGTGCAGGTCCACGTCCTCGATCCGTGTCAGGTCCCGGCCGAGGATCACGCCGCGAGGCACCAGGAAGCTCCGTGGATCGGTGATCGACGTCGCCGGGAAGTCGCCGTAGCAGAGGAAATTCCCGAGGCCCTCGCCCTGCGTGGCCCAGTCCTTGTAGAAGCCGGCGATGGCGACAGTGTCCGGCACGTACACCTGGTCCACGAACTCGCGCATTCGCCCGATGATGTCCTGCACCTGCGCGAGTCGCCGGGTGTTGAGGGCCGAGTCCGAGTCCAGGTCGATCGGGTTCGGCGTGCCGCCGACGAGGACGTGCGGATGCGGATTCTTGCCGCCGAACACCGCGTGCAGGGCCGCGACGTCGCGCTGCCAGGCCAGTGCATCCAGGTAGTGCGCGACGGCCATGAGGTTGGCTTCGGGCGGCAGCCGGTAGGCCGGGTGTCCCCAGTGGCCGCTGGCGAAGATGCCGAGCTGCCCACCCTCGACGAACGTCCGGAGTCGCCTCTGCACGTCGGCGAAATGGCCCGGCGACGCGCGCGCGTAGCTGCTGATCGACTGGGCGAGCGTCGCCGTGGCCCGGGGATCGGCCTGCAGCGCGGACACGACGTCCACCCAGTCGAAGGCGTGCAGGTGATAGAAGTGCATGACGTGGTCGTGCACGAACTGCGCACCGATCATCAGGTTGCGCACGAGGTTCGCATTGGACGGGATCCGCCAGCCGAGCGAATCTTCCACGGCGCGGACCGATGCGATGCCGTGCACCAGCGTGCACACGCCGCAGATCCGCTGTGCAAACGCCCAGGCGTCGCGCGGGTCGCGGCCCCGCAGAATGACCTCGAGTCCGCGCACCATGGTGCCCGAGCTGTAGGCCTGCGTGACGCGGCCTTCGACATCGGTCACCGCCTCGATCCGCAGGTGTCCTTCGATGCGCGTCACCGGGTCGACCACGACCCGGCCGGTCCCGGCGGTCATCGCTCGTCCTCGATCAGGTTGTCGGCCACGAGTTCGAGCAGGCTCAGCATCCTGACGTCCCATTTGAAGTGGGCGCGCCCGTCGTCGAACGTCTGCCGGCAGTTGGCGCAGGTCGTCACCGGCAGCTCGGCCCCGGTCTTCTCGATCTGCTCCATCTTGATCCTGAAGACCTTGTAGCGCAGTTCGTCGGCCCGGTGATTCGCGACCACGCCGCCGCCGCCGCCGCAGCACCAGTTGGTCCCCCCGCTCGGATACATCTCGCGCAACTCGACGCCGAGCGCTTTCAGCACCTCGCGTGGTGCCTCGATCGCGCCACCGCGCCGCACGACCTGGCACGGATCGTGGAACGTGACGCTCTTCGGGACCTTCTCGAGCCGCAGCCTGCCTGCGTGCACCTGCTCGGCGAGGTACTCGGCAATGTGCAGGACGCGGAACGGCAGCGGCTTGCCGTACATGTTCGCGCCCATCCAGCGCAGCGCAGTGTAGGCGTGGCCGCACTCCGGCAGGATGAGGGTCCTCGCGCCGCAGGCGATCGCCGCATCGATGAGCTTCATCGTGAGCTGCTTCTGCGCCGCCGTGTTGCCGGCCAGCAGCCCGAAGTTCGTCGCCTCGTAACCGTCGAGCCGGAACGTCCAGTTCACGCCGAGGTGATTCATGATCCGCGCCGTGGCGACCACCGAGTCGGGGTACTTCATGATCTCGATCGAGGACATGGTGCACAGGACGTCGGCGCTTGCCTTGTCCAGCGGGATCTCGACCTCGTGGTCATCCGCGAGCCATTCCAGGCGATCCTTGAAGACCCTGGGCGTGGCGCCGAGCGGGCTGCCCTCCAGGCGTGCCCGCTCGGTCACGGCCCAGAGCTCGTGCGGGATGAGGCCGGCCTCGTACATGCCGTGCCGCGCCTGCGACACGAGCGACGCGATGTCGATGCCCATCGGGCACATGAGCGAGCAGCGGCCGCAGACCGTGCAGGAGTCGTAGATCAGCTCCTGCCACTCCTGCAGTTGCGTGACCGTGACCTTCTGCTCGAGGTGCAGCGCGCGGTAGATCGCGGCGAAGGGGCCGTATTCGCGCCTGTACGCCTGCTTGAATGGCTCGAGCTTCCAGATCGGAGTGTACTTCGGGTCGCGGGTCGCCTCGTAGAAATGACAGGCCTCCGCGCACATACCGCAGTGGATGCACGACTCGAGGTAGATCGCGGCCGTGCGGCCGAAGTCCTTCACGAAGCTCTTCATCGCGCGCTCGACGCGCTCGGGCCCGGGCATCTCGCCCTGCATGTCGAAGCGGTGCGCGGGCTTCGCGATCGACACCCTGGGTTCGTCGAACTCGAGCGGGTCCGGCTCGCGCGTGCCCGTCGGGACTCTCACAGCGAAGCCCCCCGGCGCTCGAAGATCATGCCGGTCGCGCCTCGCGCCGCGAAGATCGTGAACGCGTGCATGAGCTTGCCGAACGGAAACCAGACGAGCAGCAGTTCCGCGGACAGCAGGTGGATGGCCAGCAGGCGCTCGTAAGGCCAGCCGGCCAGGTGCGAGAACGCCACCACGCCGGTGACGAGTGGCGCGATCGTGACGAACCAGCTGAAGTAGTCGTCGAATCTGGAGATCAGCCGCTTCACCGGGTTCACGAGGCGATGGATCAGGACGGCCGCCAGTGCGGCGATGGCGACCGCGCTGACCAGCGTGACGATGCCGTTCGGCAGGGTCGGCCAGCCGACACCGAGGAGCCCGCGCAGGTCCGTGCCGAGCAGCCCCCGCGCGATGTCCGCGAAGAAGAGCACGTGCGGGGCGAAGAAAAACAGCGCCACGAGGAAGCCGACGTGGAAGGTGTAGCCCATGACCTCGCCGAAGGCCGTGCCCTGCAGGAACTCGCGGCGCGGCCAGGAGCGCAGCGCGATCAGCTTCAGGCCCCGCCAGGCCGCTGGATTGCGCGGCTCGGAAAGGTCCTTCTTCGAGCGCAGCAGCAGGACGCCGAGCAGCCGCCACAGCACGCCGACGATGAAGATCGTCAGGGACCATTGCAGCGCCGGGCCACGCGCGAAGTCGAGCGGCGTCATGTCAGTTGCCTTCAAACGCCTTCTGGCGCCGGCGCGCCAGCGCAGCGGACGCGATGCCGAGTGCGGCACCCACGCCGATCGCCGTGCCGACGGATTTCTTCGTGCCCCAGGCGCCGGCGGACAGCGGCCGGTAGAAGTCACCTTTGTCCCAGAAGCCGGGCTCCGGGCAGCCGATGCACCCGTGACCGGCTTCGATCGGGAAACTGGTGCCGTTGTTCCACTTCACGGTGGCGCAGGCGTTGTACGTGACCGGTCCCCGGCAGCCGAGCTTGTAGAGGCACCAGCCGCGTCGCGCGCCTTCGTCGTCGAAGCTTTCCGCGAACTGGCCCCGCTCGTAGAACGGCCGGCGGTAGCAGCGATCGTGGATGGTCTGGCCGTAGTGCGCCACGGGACGGCCGAGAGCGTCGAGCTCTGGAATCGTGCCGAAGGTGAGGTACTGCGCAAGCACGCCCGTGATCACGACGGGAATCGGCGGGCAACCGGAGATGTTGATGATAGGCTTGTCCGTGACCACGTCGGAGACTGCCACGGCCCCGGTCGGGTTCGGATTCGCGTGCGGGATGCCACCGAACGCCGCGCAGCTCCCGAGGGCCACGATGACCGCTGCGCCCCTCGCCGCCTCCGCGAGCATCGACAGGTTGTGGTGACCTGCAATCGTGCCGTAGCCCGGATTTCCGGTCGGGATCGAGCCTTCCACGATCAGCAGGTACCTGCCGAAACTGTCCTTCATCGCCTGCGTCCGCGCGTTCTCTGCCGCGTCGCCGGCGGCCGCCTGCAGCGTGTGCTGGTAGTCGAGCGAGAGTGCCTCGAAGATCAGGCTCTCGATCGTCGCGCCATGGGCGCGGGTGATCGACTCGGTGCAGCCCGTGCACGCCTGGAACGGGAGCCAGATCACCGAGGGGCGACGCGCCCTCTCGAGCGCGGCCGCGATGCGCGGCGCCAGCGACGCGGGCAATCCCATTACGGCCGCGGTCGTCGTGCAAAACCTCAGGAACTCGCGCCGGGTGATCCCACGGGCGCGGAGGAACTGGCCCAGTGTCGCCGACGACATCGCCTGCTTCCTCGCTGTCCGGACATCCGCGCCGGACCTTCCCTCTGCCAGGCGTCCCTGCTGACAGGGAGTGAGCTTGCACGATTGCTCATGAAGGCCGCAGTAGGTAGCTGCCGCAAGCGGCCACCCGCCGCGCGGTCGTGCTGCCGCTCGGGTCTCGTCGGCCCGCGGACCACCGCGAGCGATACGTGGCGATGCGCGATGGTCGGCGAGCACGGCGCTTGCATGTAGAATCCGCGCAGGGGTGGGGGATCGGAAGCGAGAAACAACGGGAGTTCGGCATGGACATCAACTGGCAACAGGTCGGCGACACGGTCGCTACGAAAGTGACCGCCGTCGGCCTCAAGGCCATCGGCGCCCTGCTCGTCTACCTCGTCGGCCGCTACCTCATCAGCCTCGCCGTCAGGCTGATCAGCGCAGCACTGGCCCGGCAGCACGTGGACCCGACGCTGCTGCGCTACGTTGGCAACATCGTCAATGTCGCGCTCAACGTCGTGCTGGTCATCGCGATCCTCGGCTACTTCGGCGTCGAGACGACCTCGTTCGCGGCCCTGATTGCCGGCGCCGGCATCGCCATCGGTGCGGCCTGGGCCGGGCTCCTGTCCAACTTCGCCGCCGGTGCTTTCCTGGTCATACTCCGGCCGTTCAAGGTCGGCGACTACGTGAGCGCGGGCGGCATCGAAGGGACGGTGAAGGAGATCGGGCTCTTCGCGACGACGATCCTCAAGCCCGACAACGTGAGCTCCTTCGTCGGCAACGGCAAGATCTTCGGCGACACCATCCAGAATTTCTCGGCGAGCGAATTCCGCCGCGTCGACCGCAGCGCACAGCTCGCCCATTCCGTGAACGCCCAGGATGCGATCGGACGGCTCAAGGCCGCCCTGGCGAGCATCCCGAACGTCAGGAAGGAGCCCGCGCCCGACGTGGAGATCGTCGACTTCAACGAGCGCGGCCCGGTGCTGGCCGTGCGTCCGTACACGCACACGGATCACTACTGGCAGGTCTACTTCGACACCAACCGGGCGATCACTGAAACATTCGGTGCCGCCGGCTACCCGGTGCCGGAAGCCCACATGGTCATGAGGCAGAAGTCGGCATGATCAGGGAGCCGTCGCAGGACGGCGCTGCGGAGCTGCGACATGCGAAGGATCCTGGTCGGTACCGATTTCTCGCGCGCCAGTGACCGCGCCGTCCATACGGCTGTTGGACTGGCCAGACGGACGAATGCGGCGCTTCGCCTGGTCCACGTCATGCCGCCTCGACGTCAGTTGAGCGGGTTCTGGCGTGTGAACGTCGCCACGGTGGCAGCGGCCCAGCAGAGGGCCGGCGCCGCGCTGAAGCGGGCCGTGGAAACGCACGACCCCTTGCGCCAGCTCGACGTAGCGACCGGCGTGGTCTCCGGCAAAGCCTCGGCCGAGGTTGCCCGGGCCGCGCGCGAGTATGGCGCGGACCTCATCGTGATCGGTGCCCTTGGCGAGCACGAGGTGCGCATGAGCCAGGTCGCCCTTGGTGGCACCGCCATCAAGCTTCTGCAGGAGACGCCGGCGCCACTGCTGCTGGTCCGTATGACTCCCCGGAGTCCCGGTCCGGTCCTCGCGGCAGTCGATCTGTCGCCCGTGTCAGGCGACATCCTGACCTGGGCGCGAGCGATGGCCACAGGCGGTGAAGATATCACCGTCTTCCACGGCTATGACGTGCCCTTTGCCGCCCGGTTGGATGCCTATGGCGTCGCCCGCGAATCCATCGACCTCTACAGCGACGCGGAGCACAGCCGTCGCGAACTCGCGCTGCGTTCCTTGATCGCGACTTCGACCGACACTGGCGCCGCGCAAGGCGTCATCGAGCGCGGAGACGTGATCGAGCGTCTCTTTGAGCACATCCGGGAACTGAAGCCGAACCTGGTCGTGGTCGGCAAGCACGGCCGACGTCGCGGCGGGCGGGCAGGCCGCAGCGGAAGTGTGTCGCGGCACGTCGCGATGTTCGCACCGACGAACGTACTCGTCGTCACGGCGCGCACGCCCTGATCGTCCTGACGAACAGGCACCAGGGCCGCACTCCGCGCGATCGCATCAGCCCGCGTGGAAAGCCTTCACGTACTCGGCTACGGCCTGCAGCTGGTCGGGCGTGAGCATCATCCACGGCGCCATCAGGGGCGAGCCACCATGTTTGGCCGCACCGTCGTGAACGATTGCCTTGATGTCGTCGATGTCGCCCTTGGTGCCGTTGCCGTTGACGTCGTACCTGAAGGCACCGGCTGCGAAGTTCGCCGGTTTCGGGTTCAACGCCCCCGCCGCAGCACCGTCGCCGTGGCCTCCCGCCCCATGGCAGGTCTCGCAGTACATCCTGAACACCTTCTGGCCTGTGGCATTGTCCGCCGTCGCAGCGGTCGGAACGGCCGCCGTCGAAGGTGCAGCAGGGGCCGCGGCTGCGGTCGTCGCCGCGGGTGCCGGCACAGCGGCCGCCGGTGGCGCGGCAGCGGGGGCTGGCGCTTCCTTGCGGGCGCAACCTGCGGTCGTGACCAGGGCCGCCAGCGCAACGGGCAGGACGACGCCAAACGCAAGTGTCTTCATGGGTCAGCTCCTCATTCCGGGTTCAGGGCTCAGCAAGGGGATTCGAAACGCCGCGGCCGGCACTGACTCAACCCGGCGCGCCGTCGGCGCGTGCGCGCGTGAGGATGGGCCAGTAGCGTACGGCATAGAGCAGGAAGCCTGCGGACCACAGTGTCGCCGACAGCATCACGGTCGCAAGGTAATGCTGCGGTGCGAACAGCGGACAGAACACCCGCACCACGGCCGCGGCGGCCACCAGCACGAAGCAGGTCGTCTCGACGCGATCGGCGCGCAGCGCGAGCCCGGTGTGGCCGCGCGCGGTGCGCACCATCATGCCGATCGTGAGGCCGCCGATGGCACCCATCGAGAGCGCATGCACGGCGAGCGGCCGCATCACCCATCCGGCCTCGGCGGCCGCCCGCAGGGCGAGGTGCAGTGGAATCCACGCATAGGCGAGGTGCAGCACCCACAGCAGGGGAGTGCGCAGCGTACTGCGCGGATCCCACAGCCACAGGCGCCAGCCGTGTACCACGGCGAGCGCCAGTGTCAGCACGACCAGCAGCGGTCCCGGCAGGCGCAACAGGTCGGCCAGCAGCAGTGCCAGGACGCCACCGAGCGCCGCGCGCTCGACGTACTGTGAGCGGCGTGCCTGCGCGCCCGGTACCGCGTTGTTGGTGAACATCGGTACGACACGCCCGGCCATCACCGACATCACGAACAGGATCACGTCGAGGCCGAGCTGCAGCCCGACCCAGGGCGGTACTTCGAGCGCGCCGAGCGCGGCGAGGTGAATGCACGCCAGCGCCGCCGCCAGCAGCAGCAGCAGGCCGACGAAGAAGTAGTTGCGTCGACTGCGAGCGCGCCACAGCGGCACGCCGATGCCAGCCGCCACGCCGAGCGGAAACGCGACGTTGACGACCGCGGCTGCGATGCTCCATGGCGTCAGCACCAGCACGCGGCCGGCGAGCCACAGTGCCGCGAGCGCAGCGAGCGGCACGCCGGTCGGCGTGGGCCGGCCGGTCCAGTTGCGCACGGCCGTGAACAGGAAACCCGCGATCACCGCCAGCGTGTAACCGAACAGCATCTCGTGCGCATGCCAGGTGGGTCCGCCCAGGTAGGCGAAGGACAGCAGGCCGGCGTATTGCGCCGCCCAGAGTGCCACCGACAGCGCGGAGAAGCCCGCCGCCAGGAGATAGAAGGGGCGAAACCCCAGCCGCCAGAGCGCGAAGGCGGGTTCGCTCACCCGCCGCAGCCACCGCAGCAGTTGCCGGCCGCCTTGGCGATGCGCACGCGCCACGTGTCCGGTCCCTGCTCGAGGTAGTCCCAGGTGAACTGACCGTGGAACTCCGACTTGAACTGACGGTGCAGGGGCTGGGGATCGTGGTCGTTGACGAGCTGCAGGGCGGCGCCGCTCGGCAGCGCTGCGAAGGTCGAGAAGATCAGCGCGTGGCGCTCGCGCGGCACGACGGTACGCACGTCGATCGTGGAATGGAAGTCGGCGCTCATGGAAAGCTCCCGGGTGCGGCGTTCGTTGAAGATGTAC
>JAGOXN010000099.1 GCA_018059685.1 Steroidobacteraceae bacterium
CCTTCGTCGTGCTGGGGGTGTTCCTGCTCGAATTGACCGCCTCCGCATTCCGCATGGGCTGGCTCTATATCGTCTCGCCCATGCGCCTCTGCAGCAACTATCTCCTGAGCGATCAACAGTTGCTCGGCAGGCTTCTCCTCGTGCTCGGCGCCGCGCTGTGCCTCCTGCTGGCCTGGCAACTGATATGGGGTCGCGTTCGCGTCGATCGGATCGAGGTATGAAACAACGCGGCCGGACACATGGTTGACCTGGGTCAAGGTTCCTCGCCCGGCCCGGGCTAAGATCGGGCGGTGCTTCCTCGCAACCGCTGGTTCGTGGCCGCCGCGCTGGCCTATGCGTTGCTCGGCGGCCTGCTCGGCCTCGCGTGGCTCGCCTTCCCGGCGGCAATGCCGCCCCTTGCCCTGCGCGCACATGCACACCTGATGCTGGCGGGATTCGTCGGAATGATGGTGTTCGGCATCGGCCTGCATGTGCTGCCGCGATTGACCGGACGCCCCTTGCTGTCCGAGCGCCTCGCCGACCTGCAGTTCGCGCTCGTCAACCTCGGACTCCTGGCGCTCGTGGCCGGCTGGCTCGGCGGCTCGCATCTCGCGGTGTCGAGCGGCGGCGGCTTGCTGTGGGCCGGCCTGCTCGCCTTTGCCGTCAACGTCGTTGCGACCGTGCGACCCTGGGCGAAGCGGTGACCAGTGATGATCGAATACAACGGGTGCGAACTGCCCGAGGACGTCTGGTACGACCTCGACTACCTGTGGGCCCGACCGAATGACGACGGCACGTTCACGGTCGGACTCACGGACCCGGCGCAGACCATGGCGGGGCGCGTCGTCGCAGCCACCTTTCGCAAGCCGGGCACGCACCGGCGCGCGGGTCGCCATCTGGGAACGCTCGAATCCGGCAAGTGGGTCGGCGGCATACCGGCGCCCTTCGACGGCACGATCGAGCGCATCAACCCCGCGGTCCTCGCCGACCCGGGCCTCGTCAATGTCGCGCCTTACACGGACGCCTGGTTGATGGCGTTGCGCCCCGATGACCTGCAGACCGCATACGCGCATCTCGCCCAGGGCACTCGCGCCATCGAGTCCATGAAGGCCTGGATCGACAAGTACGAACTGCAGTGCATGCGCTGCACGCAATGACTATCCGCGTGCAGTTGCTGGTGTCGGAGTGGTGCACGCCGTGCCGCGCCGCCGAGGAAGCATGGCGACAGGTCGCACAGCGCAAGGACATCGCCTTCGAGGTGCTCGACGTGGCGCAGCGCGAGGGCCGCGCGGTGGTCGCGCGCCTCGGCGTGAAGTCCGTGCCCGCGACGGTGGTCGACGGCGTACTGAGGCACGTCGGCGTGCCGACCGGGCCGCAGGCCATGGAGTTCGTCGCGGGCGCCCCTGACAGGACCGAGCAGGGCATGCGGTACGTCGGACTCGCCCTGTCGGGCACGAGCCGCTGGGCGATCGCCTCGTCCGCCATCTACCTGGCCCTCGCGGCTTCGTCGCTGCTGTTCGGTGGTGACTTCGCGGGTGATGCTCCGTGGCGCGCGGCGGCGCTCCACACCTTTGGCCTGGGCTTCCTCACCATGATCATCTTTGGCCTCGGCGAACACATGCTGCCGCGCTTCGTCGGGGCGCCGATCCGGAGCGGCCGGCTCGCCTGGATCCAGCTGGGCCTCGTGCATGCGGGTCTGCTGCTCCTGGTCGCGGGCGTCGCGGCGGGGGTGCGCACCGTCGCGGCGTGCGGGGGGCTGCTGGCGTGGAGCGCGTTCGCTGTCTTCGCTGTTCGCATCGCTCCGGTGCTGCGCCACCCCGACGGAGCGAACGTCACCGGGCCATGACCCAACTGGTCGCAGGGCCAGCGGCGCACTGAGAGCCCGTGCATTTTTCGATACTCACGTTGCGTGATGCGACGACGCCGGCATTGGCCGGCGCCGGCTCGGGTCGCTGCGGTGCGAAGTTCGACCTGCCGCGGTACAGGGGCGTCACGCCCTCTGCCCCACGCGCACGATTTCATCGCCCAACCGCATGTCCTGCGGTTCCTTCGCAGCCGGCGGTCCGATGCCGAGCTTCGAGGACATTGCGGCACGGGCCTGTTCGAGCAGTTGCCGCGCACGGGCATCGTCCAGCCCGGTCAGGTCGATGCCGGACTGCGTGAACGCCTCGACGGCCTCCTGCTGCTGCGCGTCGTAGCGACGTTCGAGCAGGTCGTTCGTGCGCTCCCGGCGCGCGCAATGATTGGATCAAGTGGCATTACCGCTGCCCCCGCTGAAGTAACGGCTCCACAGCCAGACGTTGAGCCCGCTGTTGATCGCGCCTGTGACACTGTTCGCGCCGCCCATGATCCGGCTCGCGCGGGCATCGGCCGCGTTCTGCCTCAACTGCCCGGCGTTTCCGGCGTAGTTCGCGCCGGTGGCGACCGCCGTGTTGGTCGCCGTCTGGCCGAGCCCCGCCATCGCGAGCAGGCGGTTCACGTAGTTGCCGTACTCGCCGCCGGCCAGGTTCGAGGCGTAGTCGGTCTGCGCGCGGATCGTGTTGCCTCCGAGCGCCCCGCCACGGGCCGCGGCCGTGCTCAGTCCCGAGGTCGCTGCGCCGGCTCTCACAGAAGCCCGCCGCAAGGCGCTGGCGACGCGCGAGGCTGAGTCGTCGCCCGAGATGCCCTGGCCGTCCGAGAAGCTCTGGCGCGAGACGGTGGCTCGGATGCGCGAGGTGTCACACGGGGACGATGTCGCTGCCGCGCGCGCCGTCCTTCAGGACCTGGTCGGCCCCGTGAAGGTCGAACCGGCGGACGGCGGCGTGTTCGTGGAGCTCGCTGCCCGGCACGGGCAGCGGTATATGGGTTGGTAGCGGGGGCAGGATTTGAACCTGCGACCTTCGGGTTATGAGCCCGACGAGCTGCCAGACTGCTCCACCCCGCAATCGAGCGCGGTATCTTACGGGTGCGGCCGATGGATCTCAAGTATGCGAATCGGGCCTCCGCCGTACCGGCCGGCCGTCGCGCGACAAGTGCCGACCGTGATCCTGCCGCGGCAATTCGCGGTCTCGACCATCGGCCTCTCAGTGGACCAACTACTTAACTATCAGTGTCTTACGATATAACACTCGCGCACAGAGCGAGCAGCAGTCCGGGATAGATCCCGAGCAGCAGCACCGCCAGGCCGTTCAAGCTCAGGACGAGCCTGAGCGCACCGCCACCCTCGATGGGCTGTCGCTCCACCGGCTCGTCGAAGTACATGAGCTTCACGACGCGCAGGTAGTAATAGGCGCCGATCACGGAGAACAGTACCGCCAGGACGGCCAGCCACACGAGGCCCGCGTCGAGCACCGCCTGTATCACCGCGAGCTTGGCCCAGAAGCCGATGAACGGCGGCACGCCGGCCATGCTGAACATGAGCATCAGCATCACGGCTGCGAACCAGGGGCTGCGCGCGTTGAGCCCCTTGAAGTCCTCGAGGCTGTCCGCCTCGAAGCCTGCGCGCGAGAGCAGGATGATCATGCCGAAGCCGCCGAGCGACATGATCACGTAGGCGATCGTGTAGTACAGCGCTGCCTGGTATCCGGTGCTGGTGCCGGCGAGGATTCCGAGCAGGATGAACCCGACGTGCGAGATCGTCGAGTACGCCAGCATGCGCTTCAGGTTGGTCTGCGCGATCGCCACCACGTTGCCCACGGCCATTGACAGTACGGCGACCGCGATGAGCATGTCCTGCCAGCTCGTGACGAGGCCGCCGAGCCCTTCGGCCAGCAGGCGGTAAGCGAGCGCGAACGAGGCGAGCTTCGGCGCCGAGCTCAGGAACAGCGTCACCGCGGTCGGCGCCCCGTGGTACACGTCGGGCACCCACATGTGGAACGGCACGGCGCCGAACTTGAACGCGACGCCGACGATGATGAAGGCGAGCCCGAACAGCAGCCCGATCTGGTCCGGCCCGAACGAAGCCACCGCGTCGCCCACGGCGCCGAGTTCGAGCGAGCCCGTGACCCCGTAGACGATCGACATGCCGTAGAGCAGCGCACCGGAGGCGATCGAGCCCAGCACGAAGTACTTGATCGCCGCCTCGGCCGACGTGCCGGAGTCGCGATTGAAGGCCACCATGGCGTACAGCGAGAGCGCGAGCAGTTCCACGCCGAGGTAGAGCGTGATCAGGCTGTTGGCCGACACCAGCACCATGATGCCGAGCAGTGCGAAGAGTCCGAGGACGAAGAACTCGCCCTTCAGCAGGCCCCGCTTCTCGAGGTAACCGTACGAGTACAGGAAGGCGACGGCGACCGCACCATAGGCGACCAGCTTGATCAGGCTGCCCGCCGGATCCGCGACGTATGCGCCCTGCCAGCCGACGGTGCGCGCGTCGACGCCGGTCTGCACGGTGACCCAGGCGGCCCCGGCCAGTGCCACGAGCGCGAGCACGAACGACTCCCAGCGCGTGCTCTCGTCCAGGAACAGGTCGATCAGCAGGATCACGCAGGTCGCGGCGAGCAGGAAAATCTCCGGCGCCGCCAGCATCAGGTCCAAGCGTGTGATGGATGCGGGATTCATGGCTCAGAGCTTTGTGACCATCATCTGCTGGACGAGCTGCTCGATCGTGGGCCGCATGACCTCGAGCAGCGGAGCCGGCCACAGGCCCAGCAGCAGCACCGCCACCGCCAGCACGCCGAGCACGATGAACTCGCGCCCGTTCAGGTCGGTGAGCTGCGCCACCCGGTCGTTCGCGACCGGCCCGAATACGACGCGTTTCACGAGCCAGAGCGTGTAGGACGCACCAAGGATCAGCGTCACCGCCGCAAGGAACGCATACCAGAAGTTCGCGCGGTAGCTCGCGAGGACCACCAGGAACTCGCCGACGAAACCCGAAGTTCCCGGCAATCCCGCATTGGCCATCGCGAACAGCACCATGAAGGCGCCGAAGACCGGCATGGTGTTCACGACGCCGCCGTAGTCGGCGATCTGCCGGCTGTGCACCCGGTCGTAGAGCACGCCGATGCAGAAGAACAGCGCTCCCGAGATGAGTCCGTGCGAGACCATCTGCACCATCGCGCCGTCGAGGCCCATGGCGGCCCCCTGCATGCTGCCGGTCGCGCGGACGATCTGGAAGGCCGCGAACGCCCCGAGCGTCACGAAGCCCATGTGCGCGACCGACGAGTACGCGATCAGCTTCTTCATGTCCTGCTGCACGATCGCGACGAAGCCGATGTAGATCACCGCGATCAGCGACAGCGCGATGATCAGCCAGTCGAGTTCGCGGCTCGCATCCGGAGTGATGGGCAGGCTGAAGCGCAGGAATCCGTACCCGCCCATCTTCAGCATGATGGCGGCCAGGATCACCGAGCCGCCGGTGGGTGCCTCGACGTGCGCATCGGGCAGCCAGGTGTGCACGGGCCACATCGGCACCTTGACCGCGAACGCGAGCAGCAGCGCGACGAAGATCGTGGTCTGCTCGGCGAGCGTGAGGGGCATCGCCTGCAGGTCCGCGATCGCGTAGCTGCCGCCCTGCAGGTAGAGATAGATCAGCGCAACCAGCATCAGCACGGAGCCGAGGAACGTGTACAGGAAGAACTTGACCGTGGCGTACACGCGCCGTGGCCCGCCCCACACCCCGATGATGACGAACATCGGGATCAGCATCGCCTCCCACAGCACGTAGAAGAGCATCGCGTCGAGGGCCGCGAAGACCCCGATCATGAGCCCCTCGAGAACCAGGAATGCCGCCAGGTACTGTGTCGGGCGCTTCTCGATGACGGTCCACCCGGCGATCACCACCAGTGGCGTGATGAAAGTGGTGAGCACGATGAGCGGCATCGATATGCCATCCACCCCGAGGTGGTACCAGGCGTTGATCGCTCCGATCCAGGGCTCCCGCTCGACGAACTGCATTGCTGCCGTAGTCGTGTCGAAATCCCGCCACAGCACCAGGCTCGCGACGAATGTCGCGACGGACGCGGCGAGCGCTAGCCAGCGCGCCGTCGCCGTTGCGCGATCCCCCATCAGCAGCAGGAGGGCGCCGGCGGCGATCGGCAGCCACAGGAGCACGCTCAGCACGGGCCAGTCAGCTTGCATGGTTCAACTTCGCCAGAGAAGCCACGCGAGCAGTGCCGACAGGCCGATGATCGTCGCGAAGGCATAGTGGTACAGGTAGCCGCTCTGCACGCCGCGCACGGCGGAGGCGACCCAGGCGACCAGCCTGGCGGAGCCGTTCACGGCCGCGCCATCGATGATCGCCACGTCGCCGCCGCGCCACAGCAGCCGCCCAAGCGCCCGGCTGCCACCGGCGATGAACCGCTCGTTGAAGGCATCGGCGTAGTACTTGTTGGTGAGCAGCGTGTAGAGGCCGCCGGCCTTCTTCTGCAGCGCCTCCGGGAGATCCGGGCGCGCGACGTAGAAGTACCACGCGAGCATCACGCCCGCCGAGGCGAGTCCGAGGATGGGCGAGCTGATGCCGTGCAGGGCGAAGCCCCACGGCCCGTGGAACTCCTCGCCCAGGCGATGCAGCACGTCGTGCGCGGGAGTCACGTAGATGGCATCGCCGAAGTACTCTCCGAACAGCACCGCGCCGATCGTCGGCCAGCCGACCACGACCGAGGGGATGGCGAGCAGCACCAGCGGCACGGTCACCACCCAGGGGCTCTCGTGCAGGTGCTCCCGCGTGTGCTCGTCCATGCGTTCCTTGCCGTGGAAGGTCATGAACACGAGTCGGAAGGTGTAGAACGCCGTGACGAATACTCCGGCGAGGACGCACCAGTAGCCGTACCTGGCCGCCGGCAGCGTCGAGAGGTGCACCGCTTCGATCAGCGCGTCCTTGGAGAAGAACCCCGAGAAGCCCGGGAAACCGATCAGCGCCAGCGCCCCGATCAGGCAGGTCCAGTAGGTGACGGGCAGGTACTTCCGCAGGCCGCCCATCCGGCGCATGTCCTGTTCGTGGTGCATGGCGATGATCACCGAGCCCGCGGCGAGGAACAGCAGCGCCTTGAAGAAGGCGTGCGTCATGAGGTGGAAGATCGCACCGGCGTACGCCGACACGCCGAGGGCCACGGTCATGTAGCCGAGCTGCGAGAGCGTCGAATACGCGACGACCCGCTTGATGTCGTTGGCCACGATGCCGAGGAACCCCATGAAGAGCGCCGTCGTTGCGCCGATCACGATGACGAAGCTCAGGGCGGCCTCGGACAGCTCGAACAGCGGCGACATCCGGGCCACCATGAAGATGCCCGCGGTCACCATCGTGGCGGCGTGGATCAGCGCCGAGATCGGCGTGGGGCCTTCCATGGAGTCCGGCAGCCACACGTGCAGCGGCACCTGGGCGGACTTGCCCATGGCGCCCACGAACAGGCAGATGCAGATCACGGTGATCGCCTGCCACGTCGTGCCCGGGATGATCTCGAACGTCGTCGCGGCGATCCGGTCCGCCTGCGCGAATACCTCCGCGTAGTGCAATGAGCCGGTCAGGTAGACGATGCCGGCGATGCCGAGCAGGAAGCCGAAGTCACCCACCCTGTTCACGAGGAACGCCTTCAGGTTGGCGACAATCGCCGACGGTCGCGTGTACCAGAAACCGATCAGCAGGTAGGACACGAGCCCGACCGCCTCCCAGCCGAAGTAGAGCTGCATCAGGTTGTTCGACATCACGAGCATCAGCATCGCGAAGGTGAACAGCGAGATGTAGCTGAAGAAGCGCGTGTAACCGGGATCGTCGTGCATGTAGCCGATGGTGTAGACGTGGACCATCAGCGAGACGAAGGTGACGACGACCATCATCAGCGCGCTCAGGCGATCGACCAGGAAGCCGACCTCCATGCGGACGCCGTCGCTCACGAGCCAGGTGTAGACCGGCCCGTCGAATGCGGGTGCGCCGTGCAGCGACTCCCACAGCACGCGGACGGACAGCGCGAATGACACCGCCACCGCCGCGATCGTGACCGTGTGGGCCCCCGCCCTGCCGATCCAGCGACCGAACAGCCCGGCGACGACCGCCGCGGCGAGCGGCGCGAGCACGATGGCGAGCAGCGACTGTTCCACGTCTCAGCCCCTCATGGCGTCGAGTTCCTCGACGTTGATGCCGCGCCGCTGGCGGAACAGCACCACCAGGATCGCGAGTCCGATCGCCGACTCCGCCGCCGCGACGGTGAGAATGAAGAACACGAAGATCTGCCCGGAAAGGTCGCCGAGGTGGCGTGCGAACGCGACGAAGTTGAAGTTGACCGACAGCAGCATCAGCTCGATGCACATGAGCAGCAGCAGCACGTTCTTGCGGTTGATGAAGATGCCCGCGACGCTCAGGCTGAACAGGATGCCCGAGAGCAGCAGCACGTGGCTCAGCGGGATCACGGCTGCTTCTCCGCATCCATCTTCACCACCCGCACGCGGTCCTGCGCCCGCACGGCCACCTGCCGCGCGACGTCCTGGACCTTCTGCCCGGGCCGCCGGCGCATCGTGAGCGTGATCGCCGCGACGATGGCCACCAGCAGGATCACCGCGGCCACCTCGAACGGGTAGAGGTATTCCGTGTAGAGGAGGTGGCCGAGCTCCGCAGTGTTCGAATACCCCGCGGGCTTCGGCAACGGTGCCGGGGTCTCCCCGAGGCCGAGCCGCCGTACCCAGACCACGAGCCCGATCTGCGCGATCACGATGAGTGCGATCAGCGCGCCGAACGGCGCGTAGCGCGTGAAGCCCTGGCGGAGCTTCTCGACGTCGATGTCCATCATCATGACCACGAACAGCCACAGCACCATCACCGCCCCGACGTACACGACGACCAGGGTCACGGCCAGGAATTCCGCCTCGAGCAGCAGCCAGATCACCGCGCTGTTCAGGAATGCGAAGACCAGGAACAGCGCGCAATGGACCGGGTTGCGGGCCGTGATCACGCCGAAGGCCGAAGCCACCAGGACGG
>JAGOXN010000423.1 GCA_018059685.1 Steroidobacteraceae bacterium
GGCATGAGTGAGCTGCAGGCGGCCGATGCTGCGACGGCCGCGGTGGAGTCGCTGATGAAGAACATCGGAGCGCCCATGCGCCTCACCGACCTCGGGCTCGAGCGTGACCAGCTCATGGCCCGCCTGCCGGAGATCATCGGCGGAACCATGAGCGACCTGAACTGCGGCACGAACCCGCGGCCGGTGAACGATCCGAACGCGGTGGCGGCTCTGGTCGCAGCGGCCATCTGACGAAACCCGGGAGCCGCCGCCTGGTGCGCCAGGCGGCGGCGCTCACATATAGAGCATCACGAGCTCGTTCAGCACGGACGGCCGGTCGCTGCCGACCACGTGGATGGCGAGTTCGAGCGTCACCTGCACGCCGGACTTCGCCGCCTCGACAGCCTTGACGCGACACCGCCCATGGATCCGGCTGCCGCTCGGTACGGGCGCAAGGAAGCGCAGTCGGTCCGAACCGTAGTTCACGATATTGCGGAAGTCGACGACTTCGTAGTCGATCGGCATCTGCAGGCGGCTCGCAAGCGCCTGGACCAGCATGCCGTGTGCGATGGTGGTGCCGAAGGGGCCCTCGGCCTTCGCGCGCACCGGATCCGTGTGCAGCCAGTAATCGTCGCCCGTGAGGGCTGCGAACTGATCGATGATCTCCTGCGAGACCGTGAACTCGTTGGACCAGCCCGACCACTCCTCGGAAACGAGCGAGCGCATCGCAGCGAGATCCTTGCAGGAGATCCTGCG
The DNA here is from genome assembly GCA_018059685.1 of Steroidobacteraceae bacterium. Lineage (GTDB taxonomy): Bacteria > Pseudomonadota > Gammaproteobacteria > Steroidobacterales > Steroidobacteraceae > RPQJ01. Next base: position 736 of record JAGOXN010000423.1, read on the forward strand.
CAGCGGCGAGCCCGTCCCATCTTTCGCGCTCATGCCATCCCTCCCGCGGAAACCAGACACGCCCGCGGCGCAGTGATTCTCCCCGGCCCGCCGTGGCCGGCACGTCGTCTGAAAGGACTATCGCCCCCCCGGCCTCGCGCACCGGCCGACCCGGCCGCGAGTGCCGGTTGCGCCGCGCAACCTGAATGTGTTTACACTGCGTCAACTAAGATCGATTTCCTTAGGCATGCGGTTCAGGGGGCAGTCAGCATGCACCGAGCGTTAGTCGGCCTGGCTTTCATGGCGCTGACAGTTGCCACGGCCTTTTATGCCTTTTCACCGCGCCACACCCCGCCGCTCGCGGCCACGCGCATACCCGTCGACCGCATGCAGATCATGTCGCTCACGCGGGCCGGCGATGCATTGGTCGCCGGCGGCGAACTCGGCTTCCTGCTGCGCTCGACCGACGAAGGCAACACCTGGGAGACGGCAAAGGTCGAGCCCCAGCGCCGCGCGCCAATCACGACGATCCACTTCCTGGACGACACGCACGGCATGGCGGTGGGCCACGAGGGACAGATCCTGCGCACTTCCGACGGCGGGAAGACCTGGCAGGAGCTGCACTTCGACGAGGAGCACGGCGCGCCGCTGATGGACATCCGCCGCCTGCCCTCCGGCGCCTGGCTGGCCGTCGGTGCGTTCTCACGGGCGCTGCGCTCGACGGACGACGGCCAGACCTGGGAGCAGATCCCGATCCCGGGCACGGAGGAGGAGGAGCCGCACCTGAACAGCCTGGTGCCCGGCGCGGACCCGGAACACTGGCTGCTGGTGGGCGAGCGCGGCCTCGTGATGCGCTCGAGCGACGGTGGCCAGACTTTCGAACGGATTCCGCCGTTCTACAACGGCTCCTTCTACGGCGGCCTGGCGCTGGACGCGCAGACCTGGATCGTCTACGGCATGCGTGGTCACGTCTACCGCAGCACCGATGGCGGCACCACCTGGACCGAATCGACCCTGCAGGCGCCGGTCTCTAGCTACGGTCACGCACTGCTGCCGGACGGCCGGCTGCTGATCGTGGGCCAGGGAGGCGTCATCCAGGCCAGCAAGGACGGGGGCGCGAGTTTCCAGGTCGTGCGGGCTGGTGGCCTCGCGAGCCTCACCGATCTCGTGCCGCTCGCCGACGGCCGCTGGCTGCTCGCGAGCGACCAGGGAATGCGCACCTTCGACCCGTCGGCACCCGCTGATGCTGCCGCGACTGCCACGCAGGAACCCTCCCCATGAGCACGCCGCAATTCGAGGAACCCCGCAACGCGATCGAGCGCCTGGCCGCGCGCCTGGCGCGTTCCCTGATCGCGCAGCGCAAGCCATTGTCCGTGATCTTCGTGCTGGTGACGATCGGACTCGGCTACGCAGCGCTCGGGATCAAGCTCGACCCGGGGTTCAACAAGCTGATCCCGGTCAAACACGAGTACATGCGGGCCTTCCTCGCGTACGGCGACCGGTTCTCGGGCGCGAATCGCATCCTGCTCAACGTCCGCTGGAAGGGCGAAGGCGACATCTTCAATGCCGAATACATGGGTGTGTTGCGTCACGTAACCGACGAAGTGTTCTTCACGCCTGGGGTCAACCGGGCCCAGGTGTTTTCGCTGTTCACGCCGAACGTCCGCTACATCTCGGTCACCGAGGAGGGCTTCGAGGGCGAGGTCGTCATTCCCTCGAACTACAGCGGCGACGCCGCGAGCCTGGCGAAGGTACGCTCGAACGTCGCCCGGTCGGGCGAGGTCGGACGCCTCGTCGCCAACGACATCAAGGCCTCACTGGTGCGCGCCGACCTGCTCGAGGTCAACCCTGCGACCGGAGAGAAGCTGAACTACTCGGAGGTGTCGAAACGCCTCGAGGACATCCGTACCCGCTTCAGCGGCCCCAACATCGAGATCAACATCATCGGCTTCGCCAAGGTCGTCGGG
>JAGOXN010000100.1 GCA_018059685.1 Steroidobacteraceae bacterium
AAGCGATGGGAGGCCGCGGCTACGTCCTCGGTGACATCGGGCCATTCGGTGGCTTGATGGACCCCCTCGGCGACGTGCCGCGAGCAGACGTCGAACGGGCCTTCCGCGAGCAGGCGCGGGCACTGATGGAGGGCGGGGCGGATGGCATCATCATCGAGACCCAGACCGCGTTCGAGGAGGCCGGCCTCGCCATCGACGCGGCCCTCGAAGCGGGCGCGCCGCTCGTCGTCGCGTCCTTCGCCTTCGACAGGATGCTCGACGAGGATGACGTGCGGACCATGATGGGTATTTCGCCCGAAGCCGCCGCCGAGTTCATGGCCGGGCGCGGCTGCCACGTCGCGGGTCTCAACTGCGGCAGGGGCGTCGACATGCGCATGGCAGTCGACGTCGTGCGACGTTATCGCGCAAGCTGCGGACTGCCGGTAATGGTCCAGCCGAATGCAGGTGCCCCGGTGCTCGAGGACATGCAGGTGGTCTACAGGCAGACACCGGCGGAAATGGGTGCGGAACTGCCGGCGCTGCTCGCCGCCGGGCCACGGATCGTCGGTGGTTGCTGCGGCAGCTCACCGGCACACATCCGGCGATTCCGCGAGATCCTGAATGGCGGGGCTGCGGGGCGCAGCGCATGAAGGTCACGGTTCCGATAGACGAGGCTGCGGTGGACGCGTTCCTGCCCCCGGCGAAGCCCGACGGGTCGGGGGTAGGCGTCAATTACGCGGACCAGGTCCTGAAGCTGCTCAAGCAGACCTTGCCCGACGGGCGCAAGCTGAGCGCGAAGCGTCGCGGGCTCAGGATCACGGTGGTGATCGGGGATCGTACGGGCGAGGCGATCATGCGTCGACTGGAGCACGGGCCGGAGGTCCGGACCATCTTCGAACGCGCGCTGATTTCAGCCGCGAAGGACGCGGGCGCGGAGCTCACCCGGGAGCCAGGCGCGGTGCACCTGGACGTCTGAGCTCGCGCAGCACGGCCGCTCGCATCTGGATGCGTGGCGGCGCGATGAGGTCGCGGCCGTGGTCCCGGAGGCGCCTGCCCCCGGGTCTGCTATGCCGCGGGGTCGACGGGCCCCGGAACGACCAGCACGTCGGCCTGCGATTCCTGCAGTACGTGCTGGGTGACGCTGCCGATCAGGAACTGCTCGAGCGGCGACTCGCCCTGTTTGCCGACGACGATCAGGTCGCAGTCGCGCACCTGTTCCTGCTCGCAGATGCGGATCGATGGGTCGCCCTCGAGCAACAGCGCGGCCGCAGTGCCGGGCGGAACAGCGGTGGCCTGCTGCAGCGCCAGCAGGTCCGCCGAGGCATCGCGACGCGCTGCCTTGCGGTAGTGATCGAGCGTGCGTGCGCCAACGTCCCCGGGTCTCATCCATTCCTCGAACGGCACGGTGTAAGCGTGCAGGACGACCAGTTCCGCCGCCGGGGCGATCGTGCGGGCCACGTTCAGCGCATGCCGCGACGTTGGCGTGAAATCCACCGCGACCAGCATGCGTCGGTAGGATTCGTGTGCTGGCTGCTTCACCACCAGCACCGGCGTGGCGGTCCCGCGCACCAGTCGCTCGGCAGTCGTGCCCAGGATCCTGTGCCGCAGAAAGCCCGCGCCCCGGGAGCCGACCACCAGCAGGTCGACCTGCCTCGCGGCCTCGAGCCGACGGATTTCGTCTCCGAGGTTGCCGGTCGCGACCAGGACCTGCGTGTCGCGTTCGTCGAGTGAGCGCAGGCGCTCGGCCAGACGGTCGATCTCCTCGCGTATGCTCGTTTCGATCCGCGCATGCACGTCGTCGCGCCCGGTCGCCACCAGTCGCCGCAGCCTCTCGAGAGGCGTTGCGCTGATGACATGCAGCAGCGCGAGTGCTGCACCGAGTTCACGTGCGACACGCGCAGCGCGCTCGGCGGCGTGGCGCGCGGGGGCCGACAGGTCGGTGGCGGCGAGCACGCGTTGGATGCGGCTCATGGCGGAATTCTCATGCGGCGACGACGCCGCAGGCCACACGTGCGCCACCACCACCCAGGGCAGCCGGATGATCTGCATGGTTGTCCCCGCCCGCATGGATCATGAGCGCGCGGCCGCGGAGATCACCCAGCTTCAGGCGGGGAGCAAGCACGGGCTGCGTGGCGGAGCCGTCGGCGTCCACGAACAGGGCGGGCAGGTCGCCGAGGTGGCCGTCACCCCAGGGCGCACCATGTGTATTCGTCCCGGCAGGATCGTAATGGCCGCCCGCGGCACCGGCGGTCACCCGGGTTCCGTCCTTCTCGCTCGGTTCGCAGGTCGGGTTCTGATGAAGATGGAAACCATGAAGGCCCGGGGGCAGGCCGCGCAGCGCGGGCTTGAATACCAGTCCATACCTGGACTCAGTGACCGTGACCTGCCCAATGCGGGTGCTCACCCCATGTTCGTCGACCAGGTGCATCGGGATCACGACATCGGCAAGAACCGGCACTGAAGTCATCGCCAGTGCGAGCGCGATCGCCTTTCTCACATCCGTCTCCTTGGTTGGAACATTCACGAGTCGAGTTGACGAGTATGCGGCAGACGAGAGCGTCGTGCCGGGGCGATGCCTCGCCTCGGGCCCCGATCACGCTGGCCCCTGTGCCAGACGATGCGACGCCAGGTACGCGGTTTTCGCGTTCGACCTCGTGCCACAGCCGAGGGCATCGATCGTCCTGTATGCTCCATTTCGAATGCCCACTATCCCGGCGAGACGAGAGTCGACATGAAGTATCAACGTTTCCGCGGAGCGTGCCTCGCGCTGCTCATGACCACCATCGGTGTCGCCGTGCCGGTCAGCGCGGCTCCGGAAGTTGCCGCGGCCGCAGCGCCTGCGGCTTCCAGCGACATCCTGCCGTTCAAGGCGACGACGAAGACGCTGCCGAACGGTCTCGTCGTGATCGTCGTGCCCACCGGCTTCCCGAACATCGTCTCGGTGCAGATCCCGGTGCTCACCGGCTCGCGCAACGAGGTCGAGCCGGGAAAGTCGGGTTTCGCGCACTTCTTCGAACACATGATGTTCCGCGGTACGCCGACCCTGACGCCCGACGAGTACAACGCGATCATCACGCAGGCCGGCGCACGGCAGAACGCCTACACGACCGACGACTACACGAACTACCACGTCACGTTCGCGAAGGAGGACCTCGAGACCATCCTGAGGGTCGAGGCCGACCGCTTCCGGAACCTCGCCTACTCGGTCGAGGACTTCCGCACCGAGGCGCGCGCCGTGCTTGGCGAGTACAACAAGAACGCCGCCGATCCGATGGAGAAGCTCTACGAGACCGTGCGCGCGAAGGCGTTCACGACGCACCCCTACCGGCATACCACGATGGGCTTCATCGAGGACATCGAGGACATGCCGAACCAGTACGAGTACTCGAAGACGTTCTTTTCGCGCTGGTACCGGCCGGGGAACGTCGCCGTGATCGTGGCGGGCGACGTCGATGCCAGCGAGGTGATTCCGCTGGTGGAGAAGTACTGGGGCGACTGGGCGCGCGGCTCTGGCGCGACGATCGCCATTCCGCAGGAACCGCCGCCCAAGGGTCCGGTCTATGCCCATGTCCCGTGGGAGACGCCGACCGCGCCGATGGTCGCGGTCGCTTTCCGCGGGCCGGCGTTCAGCGAGACGGCGAAGGATGCGGTTGCGATCGATCTCTTCATGAACGTCAACTTCGGCAACACCTCCGACATCTACCGCAAGCTCGTCGAGCAGGAGCAGAAGGTCGATCAGTTCTTCGCCGCCGGCCCGAGCAACGTCGACCCGGAGCTGATCTACGTCGTCGCGAGGGTGAAGAAGCCCGAGGATGCGCTCTACGTCCGCGACGAGATCCTGCGGACCGTTGCGGGGACCCGCGCGACGCAGATCGATCCGCGCCGGCTCGCCGAGGCGAAGTCCAATGCCCGGTACTCTCTGACCGCGAGCCTCGACAACACGGACGCCATCGCGAGCACGCTCGCCACCTTCGTGCGCTATCGCCGCTCGTACGACACGATCAACAATGTCTACCGCGTATTCGACTCGCTCACGCCACAGGACGTCGAGGCGGCGGCCCGCAAGTACTTCATCGACGATGCGCTCGTCGTCACGACGCTGTCCGACGGGCCCTTGCCCGACGGGATCGACCGGCTCCCGAGCCTCGCGAGCCTCGTACCGGCGGCCGCGGCCCTCGATCCGCGGCAACTCACGGTGCAGGCGACCGAGCTGCCGCAGCTCGCGATCAAGCTCCTCTTCGACGTCGGGTCGGCGTACGACCCGAAGGGCAAGGAAGGTCTCGCCAGGCTCGCGGCCGCGATGGTCGCCGAGGCCGGCTCGCGGGCGATGCGCATCGACGAGATCAACAAGGCGCTGTACCCGATCGCGGGATCCTTCGTGGCGCAGGTCGACAAGGAGATGACGACCTTCACGATGTCCGTGCATCGTGACAACTGGCCCGTTTTCGCCTCGGTCGTGCTGCCGCAGCTCCTCGAACCGGGCTTCCGCCAGGAGGACTTCGAACGGCTCAGGACCATGCAGTTGAACGCTCTGACGATCGACCTCCGATCGAACAACGAAGAAGAACTCGGCAAGGAGTGGCTGCAGAACCGCATCTTCGAGGGCACGCCTTACGGTCATGCCGTCCTCGGCACTGTCGGGGGGCTCGAGTCGATCACGCTCGACGACGTGATGGCGTTCGTGAAACAGCATTACACACGGGGCAACCTCGAGGTCGGCATCAATGGCGGCGCAAACGAGGAGGTGAAAGCCACGCTCACGACGGAGCTCGGCCGGCTGCCCGAGGGTGGGACGCCCCGGGTCGCGGGGATCTCGGGCAAGTCGCCGAAGGGCTACGACGTCGACATCATCGCCAAGGACACCCGCTCGACCGCGATCTCATTCGGCCACCCGATCGACGTCACGCGTTCATCCGCCGATTTCGCCGCGCTCGACGTGACGCGGGCCTGGCTCGGTGAGCACCGCTCCTCGATGTCCCACCTCTACGACCGCATCCGCGAGAAGCGCGGCATGAACTATGGCGACTACGCCTACATCGAGGCATTCCCGCGCGGAATGTTCCAGTTCTTCCCCGACCCGAACGTCGCACGGCAGGAGCAGATCTTCGAGGTCTGGATACGGCCGGTCGTTCCCGGCAACGCGCACATGGCGCTCAGGATCGCGCTGTACGAGATCGAGAAGCTCGTCCGCGACGGGCTCACGCAGGAGCAGTTCGAGGCGACCCGCGATTACCTGATGAAGAACGTCTACGTGAAGACGTCGACGGCGGACCAGCAGGTCGGGTACGCGCTCGACTCCCGGTGGTACGGGATCGGCGAGTATTCCGCTTACATGCGGGCGGCCCTGTCGAAGCTGACGCTGGACGACGTCAATCAGGCGATCCGCCGGCACATCCGGCCGCGGGACATGAAGATCGTGGCCATCACGAAGGACGCCGACGAACTGAAGCGCCGGCTCGTGAGCGACGAGGTCTCGACGATGAAGTACGAGACCGGGAAGCCGCGCGAGCTGCTCGACGAGGACAAGGTCATCGGGGCGATGAAGCTCGGAATCCTCCCGGAGGCGGTACACGTCATCCCGGTCGACGACGTGTTCAGTCAGTAGTCACCCGCCAGCGGGCGCAAGGTTTCCGGCCCGCCAGAACCGGTGCACGTGAACTGGTCACGTGTGCTCACCGGGAGCCCGATGATTTCGCTGCGCGGTCCCGTGAGGCAGCCGCCGGGCGGCGCGGTCGTGCCGCCAGGGCCGCGCGCAGCGAGCGCATCTCGGCGTGATGCAGCTGCGCGAGCGTCGCGAGGTGGCGGGCTCCTTTCCTGGTGAGGCGGATCTGCACCTGGCGGCGGTCGTCGCGGCTGGAGCTGCGCCTGATCAGTCCCGCGGCCTCGCACCTCGAGACGAGCGACACGGTTCCATGAGGCTTCGCCTGCAATCGCTCGGCGAGTTCCCCGACCGTGGCCCAGTCCCGGCCGGGAAACCCCTTGATCTGCAGCAGGAGCTGGTACTGCAGTGGCGTGATCCCCTGCCGGCGCGTCGCCTCCTCGCTGAAGCGCAGAAAACGGCGCAGCTGGTAGCGGAAGTGGGCCAGTCTTTCGAAGTCGTCCCGGGTCATGTCGACAGAACATATCACAGCGTGATATATCCGTGTCTCCCGGGTCGCCATCCAGGGAGTGACCGCGATGAATCACCCCGTCTATCCCGAGTCGACAGGCGCGCTCGCGCAGAAGCGCAGGGAGCTTGCGCCGGAGATCGCCAGCGCCTTCCGCGCATTCAGCCAGGCCGTGTTCGCCGCGGGCGCATTGCCGGTGAAGACGAAGCAGCTCATCGCGGTGGCCGTTGCGCACGTCACGCAGTGCCCGTACTGCATCCGCGGCCACACGGAAGGAGCGCTGGGGGCGGGTGCCACCGAGCAGGAGCTGATGGAGGCCATCTGGGTCGCGGCCGAGATGCGGGCCGGTGGCGCCTATGCACACTCGGCACTCGCGCTCGATACGATGAGTCGCCACGCGGGCAGGTCCGGCGGCGGTTGAGGGGAAGCGCCATGGCACTCACGCATACGGCACCCGGCGAGATCGTCGACATCCGCGCGCCCGGCGGGCCGGTCCGCATGGCGGATTCCAGGATCCTGATCAGGGCCGAACATCTCGAGATCTTCCGCTACGCCTTGCCGGCGGGGAAGGCCATCGATTCGCACCGCGCGGCCGGGCTGATGGTGGTTCAATGCCTCGAGGGGACAGTCGAGTTCACGTCGCTCGGCAGGACCCAGGCGCTCACGCCGGGGGCGATGCTCTTCCTGCCCGACAGGGAGCCGCACGATCTGAAGGCCGTGACTGACGCGCAGCTACTCATCACGCTCCTGCTGCACCGGAAATGACATGGGCAAGGCGATCCCTCCCGACAATGTCCGCCTGAAGCGTGCCTATGAATCGCCGGCGCGTGCCGACGGGACACGCATCCTGATCGATCGCCTGTGGCCGCGTGGCGTGAGCAAGGCAGACGCCGCGCTCGATGAATGGATGAAGGACATCGCGCCAAGCGCCGAACTGAGGAAGTGGTTCGGCCACGATCCAGCGAAGTGGCCCGAGTTCCAGCGCCGCTACACGCGTGAACTGCGGCAGCACGGTGATGAGATCGAGCGCCTGCGCGAACTCGCGCGCCAGGGGCCGCTCACGCTCGTCTTCTCCGCACGTGACGAGGAGCACAACGACGCCGTCGTGCTGAGAGAGGTTCTGCTGGCCCACAGCCAGGTATCGTCGGCAGGGTGAGCGCTCCGGGGACCTGAGCGGAAGCCGGGTTCGAGAGTACGTCGCGAGGCCGCAGTCTGGAAGGATCGCGTCCCGTGCGCCTCAGGGAGGATCCACCATTGATGTGCAGGGCTCGATGACGGGCGCCGGGCTTGCGCAGAAGGCGTGACAGAGCACCGGATCCACGAGCCATTCCGGCCACTCGGGGTCGAACCAGCGATCAACGTGCGCCCAGTGCCAGGGATGCATCATGTACGTCCCGGCGAGACCGTCGAGATCCGAATATTCCTGCTGCCAGACGTGCGTCCAGGGCCGACTGCCCGACGCTTCGCAGGTCGTGGCAAGCTGCCAGCTGCGGATCGAGCGGATGTACTGCGGCATTGCCCGGGTCTCGGCCGCGAACCGCGCGAGCCGTTCGGGCGAGGGTGAGCGATTGGCGCAGAAGAGCGCGACGCGATAGACCCCGCGTCCCGGGGAGACACCGCCGCCTGCCGCACGCGTCCACGCCGCGTGCTCGATGCGTGCGACCCGACCATGGTCGCCGAGCAGTTGCGCGTCGACGTCCCGCCAAGGGCGCTCCGCGAGCGCCCGCCGGCCAGTCTGCTCGTCGGCAAAGGACACGCGCCAGATCAAGTCACCGGCGCCGTAACCGCCGGGCAACACGGGCTCGAGAAGGTATCGGCGCACGGCGGGCAGCGCAGCCGTCGCGTCCTCAAGTGCCTGCCTGAAGTCCTCGCGCGCCGCGCCGGCGAGCGGTGTCGCAAGCGTGATGAGTTTCAGCGCCTCAAACATCGCTGAGCGCCGCGATGTCGTCCGGATCAGAGTACACGGCGCGGGTCCTCGACTCGATGAGCGCTGCGGCCTCCCGCTCCCACCAGTCCGCGAGCAACGGGTCCGTGCGGCCCGCAAACTTGCACGCCCAGACACCCGCAGCCCCCTGTGCGCTCCAGACGAACAGCAGCCGGTTCGGTTGCTCGTGCAGCCACACCGGTGGCGAGACCCACCGGTGCAGCAGCGTGAGTCCACGCGCCTGCGCGCCGGGTACGTAGCGCCGCAGGTATGCCTCGAGGCACGCCTCGCCCGCGCCTGGTGTCGTCGTGATGTCATCCACGATGTAGACGGTGACGGCGGGGGCGGCCATGCGCCGATCTCGCGTCGTCTACGCCGGCGCGCCGCCGGCCACGTCGAGCACGATCTTGCCGCGCACGTGGCCCGCCTGCACGCGCCGCTGCGCCTCGGCGGCAGCAGCCAGCGGCAGCACTTCGATCGCCGGGGCGCGGAGGTGTCCCGCGGCCAGTGCCGCGACCAGCGCGCGCAACTGCTCACCCTGTCGCTCGAAGCTCGACATCGTGGGCACGATGCGCACACCTCGTGCCTCCGCGCGCGCCGCATCAGGCTGGGACTCGCCGGCGATCAGGGTGCCGATCGGCGCGATGATGCCGCCACGCTTCACGAGCTCGACCGCCTCGAGCAGCGTGCCCTGCCCGACGGTATCGACCACCAGATCGACGCCCTCCGGTGCCCAGCCACGTATGGCTGCGAGCACGTCCTGCGCGCGGTAATCGATCGCCAGATCCGCCCCGAGCGAGCGCACGTACCCGAGATTTCCGGGCCCGCA
>JAGOXN010000424.1 GCA_018059685.1 Steroidobacteraceae bacterium
TTCGTGCACTTCGCCTGCACGTCCGAGGACGTGAACAACCTGTCGTACGCCCTGCTCTGCAAGGAGGCGCGCGACCGCGTGCTGCTGCCGCGCCTGGACGGCCTGCTTGCGATGCTCCGCGCGATGGCGCATGCGCACGCGGAGTGCGCCATGATGTCGCGCACGCACGGGCAGCCGGCGACGCCGACCACGCTCGGCAAGGAGGTCGCCGTCTTCGTGCAGCGCCTCCGGCTGGCGCGACGCGATCTTGCGACGGTTCCCGTGCGCGGCAAGATGAACGGTGCCGTCGGGAACTTCAACGCGCACCTCGCGGCCTACCCCGACGTCGACTGGATCGCGCTCGGGAGGCGTTTCGTGGAGGCGCTCGGCCTCGAGTGGAACGCCTGCACGACGCAGATCGAGCCACACGACTGGATGGCCGCGTACTTCGATGCCCTCGCCCGCTGCAACTCGATCCTGGTCGACCTGTGCCGCGACTTCTGGGGTTACATTTCGATCGGCTACTTCCAGCAGAGGATCGTCGCAGGCGAGATCGGCTCCTCGACGATGCCGCACAAGGTGAACCCGATCGACTTCGAGAATGCGGAGGGCAACCTCGGCGTGGCGAACGCGCTGCTGCGTTTCATGTCGGACAAGCTGCCGGTCTCGCGCTGGCAGCGCGACCTGACCGACTCGACAGTCCAGCGCAACATCGGGGTCGCACTGGCGCATTCCGACCTGGCGGTGCAGTCGATCGAGCGCGGACTGCAGCGCCTCGAGGTCGACCGGTCGCGCATGGACGCCGACCTCGGGTCGAACTGGGCATTGCTCGCCGAGCCGATCCAGACCGTGATGCGCCGTTACGCGGTACCCGGGGCCTACGAGCAACTGAAGGAACTGACGCGCGGGCGCCGTATCGATGCCGCGCACGTGAGCGCCTTCATCGAGCGCCTGCCCATTCCAGAGGGCGAGAAACTGCGCCTCAAGGCCCTGACGCCAGCGGCCTACACGGGCGCCGCGGCGCGACTCGCGCGCGAGGTCTGAGGCCATGGCAGCCCCCGGCGACGTCGTGCTGCGCGCCGCGACCTGGCAGAACGACCGGACGGAAATCCAGGCCGTCCGGAGGCGCGTATTCATCGAGGAGCAGCGCGTGCCGGAGGCGGAAGAATGGGACGCGACCGACCCGGTTGCGCACCACGTGCTCGCGCTGGACGGGAAACGTGACGCAGTAGGCACGGGTCGACTGGCACCCGGCGGTAAGATCGGTCGCGTCGCAGTACTGCCGCAGTACCGCGGCGCCGGGGTCGGCAGCGGGATCGTGGGCCACTTCGTGAACCTCGCCGCAGAATTGGGTCTCGCGCGGGTTTACCTTCACGCCCAGACGGCCACCCTGCGGTTCTACGAACGGCTGGGTTTCCGGGCTGAAGGGCCCGAATTCGACGAGGTCGGAATTCCCAACCGGCTGATGAGGCTGGGGATCGAACCAGGCGATGGAAGAAAGGCTGGACGTGACGGGTACCCGGAGCATCCTCTCGACGCTCGATGAGTATCGTGCCGCCGTCGCGGAGATCGCGACCCGGGCTCAGCGGACGCTTTCGATCTACACGCCCGACCTCGAACCCAAGATCTACGACCAGGACAGCTTCCTGGAGCCCGTCAAGCGCCTCGTGCTCGCACGCAGCCATGCGCGACTGCGCGTGCTGATCTCGGATCCTTCCCGCGCCGCGCGCGACGGCAATCGTTTCATGCAGATGGCCCGCCGTCTCACCAGCTACATCGACCTGCGGAACGTGGCGAGCGAGTATCGCAGCAATCCCTGCTCGTTCATCGTCGCGGACGACAAGGCCATCGCCTTTCGCCAGCAGGCATCGAAATGGGAAGGCATCGTCGAGTTCAATGACGTGAATGTCGTGCGGCGGTACCTGAGCTTTTTCGACGAAGTCTGGGCCGGCAGCCTGATCCAGCCCGAGCTGCGCGCCACGGCGATCGACTTCTAGCCGAGACCGCGCCCCCGCCCCGCCCCGTATAATGACCGCCATGGTATGGAAGCCGGACGTCACCGTGGCGGCCGTCGCCGAGCGTGACGGCAGGTTCCTGCTCGTCGAGGAGCGCGCCAGCGGCCGGGTCGTCGTCAACCAGCCGGCGGGCCACCTCGAGGATGGCGAGACGTTCCTCGAGGCGGTCGTGCGCGAGACGCTCGAGGAGACCGCGTGGGTGTTCCGCCCGCAGGCCGTCGTCGGCGTGTACGTCTGGCGCCCCGAACACCTCAGCCGCACGTTCCTGCGCGTCGCCTTCACGGGAGACCTCCACTCCCACGATCCCGCGCGCCCGCTCGATCGAGGCATCCTGCGCACGCGATGGCTCAGCCGCGAGCAGCTGGCCGACCCGCGCGCGCGGCTCCGCAGCCCGCTCGTCCTGCGTTGCGTCGACGACTACGTCGCGGGCGCCCGTTATCCCCTCGAGCTCATCAGCCACTTGATTTCCGCGCCCGCGACGCTCGCCGCGAGCGGCTGACGCTTCGGCGACGACGACAGGCGGCATCGCGCACGCGTTCGTCCCCCTTGCCGGTCACCGCACGCACTGGCGTCCGTGCGCACGTTTGCCCCCCGCTTCTTCTCTGGTCGCGCGAGGGCTTGTCCGGTCCGAGGTGGTTTCCGAACACGCCGTGAACACGTCCATGTGGGCTCCGG
>JAGOXN010000425.1 GCA_018059685.1 Steroidobacteraceae bacterium
GGCCTGATGGGTGTCCCGGGCACGCGCGAGGCCGACCCGAGCGTGATCGTCGCGCTGCTTGCGCCACTCATGTTCGGCTACATGTTCGGCGACGTCGCCCAGGGGCTGACGGTGGCGATCGCGGGCTTCCTGCTCAGGAAGCGCCTGCCGGCGCTCCGCCTCCTCGTGCCGGGTGGCCTGGTGGCGATAGCCTTCGGGTTCGCGTTCGGCAGCGTGTTCGCACGGGAGGATCTCATCGCGCCGCTGTGGCTGCACCCGCTCGCCGAGCCACTCACGGTGCTCGGCACCGCGCTCGTGTTCGGCGCGCTGGTCATCACCGTTGGCCTGCTGCTGAACGCGCTGCAGTTCCACTGGCGAGGTGAACTGCGCTCGTGGTTCGCCAGCGAGGCAGGGATCCTCATCGCTTACCTGGGACTCGTCACGACCGCGCTCGACGCGCGCGCATTGTGGTTACTTCCGGCAGGCGTCGCGTGGGCCATCGGCGGCGGCGCCCTCGCCGCCACCGGCGACCGGCTCGGCTCGCTCGGCCATGCCGCGGGCGAGACCCTGGAGCGGATGCTGCAACTCGCGGTGAACAGCATCTCCTTCGTCCGCGTCGGCGCCTTCGCGCTTGCGCACGCGGGCCTGTGCACCGCCGTGGTCGGGATCGCGCAGGCCGCGGGCCCGGCGTACTGGCCGGTGCTGCTCATCGGCAATACCGCCATCGTGCTGCTCGAAGGCCTCGTCGTCGGTATCCAGACGACCCGCCTGATCCTCTTCGAGTTCTTCATCCGCTTCCTCACGGCGCGCGGCCGGGCCTTCGAACCGTTGCCGTCGCCGCTGCCGCCCTCCAGTCCCCTGCCGCGGAGCAAGTCATGAAATCCTCCAATCGCTGGCTCGCCACCGTCGCCGTCTGCACGGCACTGACCGCCGCACTCGCGACCGTCGCGCTCGTACTCGCCGGACCCGCCTTCGCCGCGGAAGGCGCCGCCGTCGCGCTCGACCCGTCGGTGCTGCGCTGGGGTTTCGCCTCCGCCGCGGCATCCGCGGGACTGGCCGCGCTCGGCGCGGGCTATGCCGTGGCGCAGGTGGGCGCCGCCGCGCTCGGCACGCTCGCGGAAAAGCCGGAACTCTTCGGCCGCGTGCTCGTGATGGTGGGGCTCGCCGAGGGCATCGCGATCTACGGCCTGATCGTCGCGATCCTGATCCTCAACAGGCTCGCCTGACGTGGCCCGCGTCTGCTTCATCGGCGACGAGGCGACGGCGGCGGGCTACCGGCTCGCCGGTGTCGCGACGCGCGTCCCTGCTGCCGGCGAAGCAGCCGAGGTCTTCCGTCGAGCGAGTGCCGACGGCGCCGAGCTGGTCCTGCTCGCGGCCGGTTCGGCGCGCGAGATCGACGCGGCGGAACTCGCGGACGCGATCGTCGCGGAGCGGCCGCTGGTTGCGATCGTGCCGGATGCATACGCGCGCAATGCGCCGCCGGACGTCGACCGCGAGGTCCGGCTCGCCCTGGGGATCGGGTCATGAGCGTGCCCGACAGCATCCTGCAGGCCCAGATGGAAGCGCTGCTCAGGCGATTGGCGCGCGAACAGGAGGTGCGCTTGCGTCGCGCGCACGATGCGGCCGGCGAGCAGGCGCGCGCAATCGTGGCCCGCGCCTGGCAGGAGGCGCGGACCCGCCTGCGCCAGGCGGTCGAGGACGAGCGGCGCGGCATCGAGCATGCGATCGCGGACCGGCGCGCGGCCCTCGACACGGCGGCGCGCCAGCGCGAGCAGTCCGTGCTGCGCGAGCTGATGGACGACGCATGGCGCAGCCTTCCTGCCGTGCTGGCGCGGCGATGGAGCGAGCCCGAGGCACGAGGCGACTGGTGCCGGGCGGCTTGCGCGGTCGCCGAGCGGTCGCTGCACGCGGGATCCGGCCTCGCCGTCGAGGTCGACGCCGATGCGACCGGCGACGTCGTCGACGCAGCCTGCCGTGCGCTCGAAGCCATGGATCCCGCCCGCCCCGAGGTCCGGCGCATCGACGGTCTCGGCGCGGGCCTGCGCATCCGCCGCGGCCTGGCCTGCGTCGATGCAACGACGCAGGGGCTCCTGGCCTCGCGCGAGCGGATCGAGGCCGAACTCCTCGCCGAGCTCGGGCGACGCGTGGAGCAGCGAGGAGCGGAATCGTGAGCGTCGCGCGCATCACCTGGATCGGCGGCCCGGTACTGCGGGCGCGAATGGAGGGCGCGTTCCATGTCTACGAGGCGCTGTCGGTCGGTCCGCACCAGCTGCTCGGCGAGGTCATCCAGCTGCGCGGCGCAGAGCTGGTCGCGCAGGTGTACGAGGACACCACGGGACTCGAGCCCGGCGAGATCGTGGTCGGCAGCGGTCGGGCCCTGTCCGTGATGCTCGGGCCGGGACTGCTCGGGGGCATCTTCGACGGACTGCTGCGGCCCCTCACCGGCACGAGCGATTTCCAGGTGCAGCCCGGCATGGTGGCACGGCCCCCGGGCCGATTCCCGTTCACTCCGCACCCCGGGGTCGGTACCGAAGCGCGGCCGGGACAGGTCATCGGCTCGGTGTCCGTGCCGCGCGAGCAGTCGATCCTCGTGCCGCCCGGCATCGCCGGCCGTTTCGAGTGGACGGTCGACGGCGAGGGCGAGTATGCGGAGGACGAGCCCCTGGCGATCATCCACGCGGACGACGGGA
>JAGOXN010000426.1 GCA_018059685.1 Steroidobacteraceae bacterium
GGTCAACGGCCTCTGACATTTCGCAGTCTGCGGACGTCGGGTGTGAAATCGCCCGAGATCAAAGGCGTCGATCGAATCTCTATCGTCTCCCTTGGTAAGTGCGAAGTCTACGATCGAGTTCCGGAGGTCGTTGCGTCTCGTGCTTTTTCGGAATGAGAGGCTTCACGGTCGACGTCGTTCTTGTGACACCGGCGCGATTGTCGCGAAACACCCCGTGAGCGAGGTCATCCGATACTCGTGGTCGCACGAGGCGATTTTGAAGTGCACGTCGATGCCTGGTCGGAGCTTCGCGTGCGGACCAACGGGTGACGCGGCGCAACAGATCAGGATCGACCGCGGCGATCGAGTGATCAGCCGCGACTCTACCGGCCGGTTTGAGCAGTACATCGACCGCGACACGTGCGTCCGCTTCCGCTCGGTGCGCGCTGCCCGCAAATCGAACACCGAGATGATCGGCGACTGCGGCCAGCTTGTAGCTGCAGAGATCGGGGGTGACTCGGCGCGCGGCGAGAGGCCGGTGGTTTCGAAGTCGAGCACGACGACGGATGTTGAGAGCATGGCAACGAGTCCTTAGGTGTCAGGTCCGGAGGACTCTCAGTCCAAGGTGTCTGGCCAACACGTCGAAATCACGATCGTGGTGCAGAAGTTCGTGGTCGTGCACCAGGCAGCAGGTGCCGATCAGCATGTCGATGGTCTTGCGAACGATGACGCCGCGATGGCGGAGTCGTCGATAATTCGCGGCGGCTTGCAGCGCAATGTCGCGACCAGCCATTTCCAGGAACTCGAGAGGCTCGAGCAGGTTCATTGCTCTCTGGGCGTCGCGTTCGGTGGCGAAGCCCTGCAGCAGTTCGGCGAGGATCAAGTCACCGACGGCCAGCACTCGCTCGCCGAGCAACGAGTCCAGCAAGCCGGCCTGAGGTGTGGGCAGTCCGTTGAAGTAATCGATCCAGACGGAGGTGTCGACGACGATCACTTCAGGTCGTCAGTCGCGACGCATTGCGTCCAGATCGCCGGTCCACTTCAACTTGCCGCGTGCGCGGCGGATCCGCTCCTGACGCTTCAGCTGAACCATCAGGCGCAGGCTGTCTTCGACCGCTTCGCGTTTGGTCCGGGCACCGCACAGCTTCATTGCTTCTGCGATCAGATGGTCGTCGATGACGATGTTCGTACGCATGGTCGGCGTGCTTCAGTCATGTGTATGAAGGGCTAAGAGTATACACACTGATGTGATGCCGGCTGGCGCGTCCCTGGTTCGTGCTCACGCGTGTTCGATCGGTGCTTCCACAATGCCCTGGGGCCTTCTCTGGCTCTGCTTCCGGCCCGGGTCTCCTGTCGATCGCGTCCCAGCGCAGAGGACATCTACAGGTGATACAGGGAGACCACAGGTGGGGTCTGGAACTGGTTGTTTCTATTAGCACAAACAGCGCTCTGGCGGAGAGATGCAACGCCCGAGCGTGACAGTTGCAACGCCGGCCCGGCGGGATCGATACGGGCCACGAGAAAGTGCTGAATCGTGGGCGATTTTCGCATGGCTGCGTAATCCGGGCTCCTGTATGGCGTGATAGATGTAACGCCGGCGCCCTTCCCCTCCGCTCCTCATCCCGCCTGGCGCGTCGGCAGTCGTGGAGGGTTTCGAGACGAATCCCAGCGCTGGCCGCCCGTTCACGTCATCGAGCCCGTAGACGCTGGCTGCGCCGGCTCGCGCTGGCGGAAGTTCAAAGCGCCCTGCAGCGCCGACCTGATTCGTGCAACGGGCCTTCTGTAGCGGCCCAACCTGTCTCGGCCAGCCTGAATCCGGCCAGTTGCCCGGCTGGGCAGGCCGCAGGCTCCGCCCGCCTGCCCTCGATTCCCCGCCCCTCGGGCTCTGTCACCCCCGAACCGCCCGCACCGGCCGTCCACCGAAATCCCGGCACGCACCGCCCCTGCCCGCCCGGCTCACCGGGCTCACCGGTCAGCGCGAACACTCCTCCCCTTCGAACTCACAGCAGGCAGCCCTGCGGCGGCGCACCAGCGCCGCGAGCCTCGCCATGAAATCCAGCGGCTCGAGCACGATGTGCGTCGTGCCGTCTCGGTACGAGGTCTTGAGCGCGTAGCGCACATGGCCCGATGCGGTCAGGGCCATGCGCTCGGTCGCCACCGGCGGACGGCTCACGTAGCGGCACAGCCGCTCGAGCTTCGGCCGCTGGCGGGGCGCTATGTCGATGCCGGCATGCAACGAGAACCCGCCCGCTCGTGCTGCGCCCTCCGGTAGGTGATGGAGTGACCGATCAGGTCATCGAGCGCTCCCGCCTCCCCGGTGCCGGCGAGCCACGCGTTCTCCTTGTCGCGCTCAACCAGGCCGCGCCGCTCCAGCACGCGGCCGATGCGGGAGGCAATCTGCTCGACGAGCGCCTGCAGCTCGCTCAGGCCCGGGCCGGCGACCTGGCGGAAAACCGGCTCGCCTGTGCCGTCGACCACATACACGCCATCCAGAAACAGCATGTGAAAGTGCACGTTCAGGTTCAGCGCCAAACCGAAGCGCTGCACGAGCGTCACGGCACCCGTCGCGCCGCCAGAGCGCGCGAGGCCGGCCTTGTGGAGCAGATGGCGCGAGATCGCGCGATACGCCTCGCCCAGCACCAGCGTCAGCGCCGCCGGATCGGTCGCGAGCAGGAACCTGAGCGCAT
>JAGOXN010000101.1 GCA_018059685.1 Steroidobacteraceae bacterium
TCTGTGAACGCGTAGTCGACCGTTGCCGCGGGGTTGAGCGAGTCGAAATCCCGGTCACCGACCACGACCAGGCCCCGGATCGCCGGCGTGAAGCCGGGATTCGTGTAGGTCTTGGTCGCCTTGCGCGTGTCTTCCGTGTAGCGCAGGCCGACGGTCAGGTCGAGCCGATCGTCCAGCACGGGAGGGGTCCAGGTCGCCTGGCCATAAATGGCCGCGGAGGTGCTCTCCGCCTCGACCTCCCACTGGTCGACCAGCGCACCACCCGCGAATCTCGAAGCGAGGTTTTCGTTGCTGTCCTCCTGGAAGTAGAACAGGCCCGTCGCGTAACGCAACCGCTCACCGAGGGCATCACCGACCAGCTGCAGTTCCTGCGAGAACTGATCCTGATCCTGGATGTTGTCCTGCGTGAAGATATCGATGAAATTCATGTTCGTCCGGCTCTCGAGGTCGCGGTAGGCCGAGATCGACCGCACCGTCATCCCGCCGAGATCCCAATCGAGCGTCAGGGTGTGGCCGCCCACCTCGGTGTCGCTCGGCCTCAGACCCCGCAACGGAACGGCCGACTCCTGCCGCCCGCGCACGGCCCGGGGTCCCTGAATGACCTGGTAGAAGTGGTTCCCATAGGTCATGTCGGAGTTGTCGAACGCATAGTCGGCCGTGAAGCTCTCGGTCGGCTGGTAGCGCGCCGCGAACCGCACCGCCGCCTTCCTGCGGTCTTCGTTGAAGTTGATCTGGTTCGACAGCGTGGTGTTGCGATTCTCGACCCAGCCATCGTTCTCCGTGTACATGTAGGCAGCACGCACGAAGAATTCGTCCGTGACGGGCGCATTCACCATCACTCGGCCCGAGAACAGGTCCCAGCTCCCGCCGGTGATCTGTCCCGTGAAGGCCAGTTCGTCCGACGGCTTCTCCGTGATGAAGTTGATGGCCCCCGCCGTCGTGTTGCGCCCCCAGAGCGTGCCCTGCGGCCCGCGGAGGACTTCAATGCGCTCGAGGTCGGCGATGTCCGTCGCGAGTCCGATGCTGCGCCCGACCGGGACGCCATCGATGTAGATGCCGGTCGCGCCGTCCTTGGTGGTCTGGGAATTGAGATTGCCCATGCCGCGGATGAAGAGATTGGGCGCGACGCGCGTGCCCGCGAACGGCGCGAGATTGAGCGAGGGAACCTTGTTGACCAGGTCCATCACGTTGTTCACGCGCTGCACCCGGAGTTGTGTCGACGTGAAGGCAGTGATCGCGATGGGTGTCTCCTGCAGGGACTCCTCGCGCTTCTGGGCCGTGACGACGATCTCTTCGAGCGCGCCGGCGCCGGTCCCGGCTTCGGGTGCCTCCTGTGCGATGGCCGGGTGGCTCGCGAATGCGAGCACGCCCAGGGTCAGCAGCGAGGGCGGCGGCGACTTTCGAGGCATGTGGATCTCTCCGGATCTGGCTTCGTGTGGAACGGGGCGTGGATGACGGACGAGGACTCGGAATGCACGTTGAGTCCTGTCCGGCGCCGCGCAATGTACACGGATTCGCCCTGGCATGCGATAGAGGCCGGCACGAGGCCGCAGGGCTCGACTCCGTAAAGGACCTTGACCTTGTCCGCGGGATGATCCCCTGGGATCCCGGCAACTGCATCACCGCGGGCTCCAGGCGCATGCCGCGTGATCGCACCTCGACCGGGGTCAGGCAGTGGACCCGGAATGCGCCCGGGGTGTCGCGGGGGCCTCGCCAGCATGGCGAGGCCCCCGCGCAGGGTCAGTAGGTGACCTTCACGTCGATGCCGTAGCTGCGCGGCTGGGCGAAACTGGCTCCGCCGAAGCCGAGGCCGCCGAAATCGATGCCGTAGTTGAGTTCGTCGTTGTCGGCGAGATTGTCACCCCAGACCGAGACCTCCATCCGGCTGCTCGAGCCCAAAGGGATTTCCGACAGGATCAACCGCGCGGACAGGTTGCCCTGGCCCGGTGCGGCGACCTCACTGTTGAAGGTGTTCACGCGGTCGAGCGGGTGGAAATAGATCTCACTTCGGTAGGAATAGTTGATCTGCGCGAGCGGCTCGCCGAAGCCCAGTGACGGGAAGGCATACTGCGCACCGGCGGTCCAGTTCCATTCGTTGACGTTCGGGAAGCGCGCCACGTCCGCCACGTCGCTCACCACGTTGGTCAGCGGATCGCGAAAGAGGAACTCGTCATACTGCGGATCGGTGTAGCCAACCGACGCGTTCAGGGTCAATCCGTCCACCGGAACCGCCGTGGCCTCGAATTCGACGCCCTTGATGGTCGCCGCTCCGGCGTTGAGAATGATCGAGGTTGCACCTCCGCTCCCCGAGGCGAACTGGTTGATCTGCATGTCGGTGTAGTCGGTCCAGTACAGCGCAAGGTTGGTTCGCAGGCGACCGTCCAGCCAGTCCGCCTTGACCCCGGCTTCGTAGGCGATCACCTCTTCCGGGTCGAAGCCGTTCAGGACACTGGTGCGCGGGTTGAACCCGCCGCTCTTGTAGCCGGTGGAGATCCGGCCATAACCCATGATGTCGTCGGCGAACTCGTAGTTGGCCGAGACCAGCCAGGAAAAATTGGTGAACGTGTCCTGGCCCCGCACGTCCGCCCTCCCATCCCCGTCGTTGTCGAGGAACAGGGTCTTCTCGTCCGAGGTGAAACGGAGACCGCCGGTCAATTCGAGCTTGTCGTCCATGGCCGCGGGGCGCCAGCTGAGCTGGCCGAAGAGCGCGGTGGATTCGGCAGTGCCTCCGAAGTGGGCCGGTGGGAAGGCATTGAGCCCGATGAGGTCGAGACCCGGGTTCAGCGCCTGGATCGCGCTCACGAATGCCGGCGGGAAGCCGAAGTAGACCAGCCCGGCCACCGGGGTCACCAGGGTCAGGAACTGGTGATTGAACTCGTCCGCATCCTCCTCGAAGTAGTACGCGCCAGCGACATAATTGAAATCACCGACGGACCCGGTTACCTGGAGTTCCTGCGAAAACTGCCACTGTTCCTGGGGCGCGTTGTTGCCCTGGTAGGACGTCACCCGCTGCACCGAGGTGAAGGTCGGTGAGAAGGGATCAAAGGCGACACCCATCAGGTTGCCGTTGCCACTCAGGCCGAGGATCGTGTCCTGGTCGAAGGTGCGATAGGCCGTGATCGACTTGACGGTCATGAAGTCGGCGGCTTCGTATTCCAGGGTCAGCGCATGCCCGAGAATCTCGGCACGCGAGTCCCAGCGGTAGTCGCCCCTCCGGTCGGTGAAGCCTTCCTGGAGCCCATCGCGCAGCCGGTTGCGGGTGAGGATCAGCGGATCGCCGCCGAGCGATTCGGATCGCCCGAAATAGGTGGCGACGTTCGGTGACGCGGCAACCATCTGGAAATAGGGCGGCTGGCCTTCGCGGTCGTTCCAGTCGAAGCTGTAGTCGACGCTGAATGCATCCGTGATCTCGCCGCGGACCCGCAGCCAGACCGCGTCGCTGCTCAAGCCGTAGGGATCGTCACTCGACAGCTTGTTGTCGACCCAGCCATCCGATTGTCGATGCAGGTAGGACACGGTCGCCTTGAACGGCGTACCGCCGATGAAGCCGGTATTGAGCGTGCCCTTTGCGTACCACGAGTCGAAGCTGCCATAGCCGACCTTTCCTTCCACGCCGAGCTCATCGGTCGGCTCACGGGAAATGATCTGGATGGCGCCGCCGATGGTGTTACGGCCGAACAACGTGCCCTGCGGCCCGCGCAGGACCTCGATCCGTTCGAGGTCGACGAGATCGATGATCGCGCCGGCGGTACGGGCGATATAGACCCCGTCCAGGTACATGCCGACGCCCGGTTCGGCCACCGACGACGGCTCAGTCTGCCCAATGCCACGGATCAGGATCGACGCGGACGTCAGGCTCGACGGCTGCTTCGAAATGACGAGATTCGGCGTGAACTCGGCGATCCTGCCGACTTCCTTGACATTCTGCCGCTCGAGAAACGTCTCGGAGAAGGCCGTGATCGAGACGGGCGTGTCCTGCAGCTGTTCGGCCGTTTTCCGGGCGGTGACGACGATGTTCTCGAGCCCACCCGCAGACGCCTCGCTTGTTGGAGCTCCAGTCGATGGCGCAGCGGGTGGCGCTTCCTGCGCAACCGCCGGATAGGCGGCCACGGCTGCTCCGGTCGACATCATCAAGGTCAGGATTCGGCTCGTTGACATGGTCGTGCTCCCCCCGGGTGGATTTCGATGCGTAGCTTCGATCAATACGTTGCGAGTGCCCGCGCCCGGGCGACGATCGCCTCGACCGTCAGGCCATAGCGTTCGAGCAGCTGCTGTGGCACGGCGACCGCGAGGTCGCCGTCCGGCAGGCCCACGGCCTCCAGCCGCGCGACGACACCGTTGCGCCCGAGTGCTTCGGCCACCAGCGATGCGAGGCCGGCCGACGTGTTGTGTTCTTCCACGACGACCAGGGCATGGCCCTCCCGGGCCAGACGGCAGATGGTCTCGCCGTCGAAGGGTTTCAGGTACACCATGTCGACGACGGTGGGCGACACGCCGGACGCCTCGAGGCTGGCCGCGGCCTGCACGCACAGGGAAGTCCCGAGCCCTGTGCCGATCAAGGCCACGCCCTTCCCTTTCGCCACGACCTGTGCCGCACCGCGCGTGAAACGCGGCGTGCCCTGGTACACGTCGCCCGCGAGCGAGCTCGGTGCGCGAATGTAGAGCGGCAGCCCGTCCGCGACGCCCGCGAGCATGAGCGCCCGCATGGCGGCATTGTCCGCCGCAGACGCAATGGTCAGATGCGGCATGCCCCTCAGGATGGAGATGTCCTCGAGCGAGTGGTGACTCGCGCCGAAGTAACCCATTTCGAGTCCGCCCCAGGCAGAGATCATCGTCACCGGCAGCCGGTTCATGGCGACATCGGTCCGGATCTGCTCCGCGCACTTGGGAGCCAGGAAGGCGCCGATGCCGAAGACGAAGGGGCGATAGCCCGAAGCCGCGAGCCCCGCGCCGATCGACACCGAATTGGCTTCCGCGATTCCGGTGTCGATGTAGCGGTCCGGGTGCGCCTCGATGAAGGCCATGGTCGCCGGCCCTCGCCCGATGTCCGGTGCGATGAGCACGATGTCATCACGCTCGCGCGCGAGCTCGATCAGCGTCCGGCCGATGATCGCGCCGCCCTCGACCTCGGCCGCGCTGGTGTAGGAGAACGGATCGACCATTTCGATGGATTCGCTGCTCATGACATCCGACTCCTGATTTCCTCTTCGGCGCGCTTGCGGTCCGCCGGACCGAGAAAGCCGAGATGCCACTCCCGTGGCGAGGCCTCCATGAAGGAGACGCCCTTCCCTTTCAACGTCCGCGCCACGATCGCCGTCGGCACGCTCGAGCGGCTTTCCGGAAGGCCATCCATGACCTCGACGATGCGGGCCACGTCATGCCCGTCGATCTCGACCGCCCGCCAGCCGAACACTTCGAAACGCTTCGCGATCGGCTCTATGTTCATGACGTCCGAGGTCGGACCATTGGCCGAGCTGCCATTCGCATCGACGATTGCGATGAGATTGCCGAGCTTGTAATGGGAAGCCGCCATGACCGCCTCCCAGAGCTGGCCCTCGTGCAGTTCGCCGTCGCCGAGCAGCACGAAGGTCCGGTCGCTGCCGCCGCGATAGCGCGAGGCCAGGCAGATGCCTGCACCCACCGACAGGTTGTGTCCGAGTGACCCGGAACTGAAATCGATGCCCGGGACATCATGCATGTTCGGATGATCGGTGAGCGGCGAGTCGATCCTGCCAAAGCCATCGAGCCAGGCCGCGGGGAAATAGCCCAGGTCAGCCAGGATCGGCCACAGGCCGACAGCAATGTGTCCCTTGCCGAGCAGGAACCGGTCCCGGTCCGGCCACTGCGGATTGGCCGGGTCGAGCCGCAGGGTGCGGTAATAGAGCACCGCGAGTATCTCCGCGGCACTGAAGGTGCTCGAGTAGTGCCCGAGTCCCGCTCCGGCGATCTGCCGGATCGTCTCCAGGCGGATCCACTCCGCGCGATGGCGCAGCTGCTGGATCGAAGGCGAACTTGCTCTGTCTGGCATGGTGCCCCTCATTGTGTCGTGACGCCGTCCACGGCCTTCGGGCTTCGTGGCCGGATGCTCATGGCATGTAGACCCCGCCGCTCACCGAGATGAGCTGCCCGGTGATGTAGCTCGAGACGTCGGAAGCGAGGAAGATCGCGAGGTGCGCGATGTCCTCTGGACGCCCGAGCCGCTTGATCGGCAAGTGGCTCATGTTCGGCAGCGTGCCCGCCTCGAGTGCCTGCTGCATGCCCTCCGGCGTGCCGACGAACTCGAGCCTGTTCCAGAAGCTCCCCGCGGAAACATTCTCGTCGCGGTGCGGCACGATCCAGCCCGGAGCGATCGTGTTCACGCGCACGCCCTTCGGGCCCCACTCGTAGGCGAGCGTTTTCGAGAAGCTGTTGACGAAGCCCTTGGTGGACCCATAGTGCACCACCTGCTGGGCGGCCTCCCCGAGCAGCGACGAGTTCGAGGAGATGTTGACCACGCTGCCCTTGCCGCGTCCGAGCATGTCGGAGGCCACGGCGAGCGTGCAGTTGACGACGCCGTCGATGTTGAGGGCAATTTCCCAGCGGCGTGTCTCGTCGTCCAGCTCCTCGAACGTGCAGTTGCGCTTCACGCCGCCGGCATTGTTCACCAGGGCATCGACGGGCCCGAAGCGCTCGTGGGCCTTCGCGACCATGGCGTCCACGCTCGCCCGGTCCGTCACATCGGTGGCGACCGGCAGGATCGTGCCGGTGCAACCCTGCTCGCGCGCCCGCTGCACGAGCTTCTCCCCCATGACCACGTCGCGGGACGCGGAGATGACATTCGCACCCTCGCGTGCGAACTCCACCACCAGCCCCTGGCCGATGCCACCGCTGCCGCCGGTGATGATGACGGTCTTGCCCTTCAGTCCTGTATCCATCGGTCTACTCCTTGCGAGCCGGCAGGCCAAAGGCGACCACCGAGTCACCAATGGCCGTACCCATGAACTGGTGTCCGCCCGCCGCGATGACGACGTACTGTCGACCGCTGCGCGGCGAGACATAGGTCATCGCGGACGCCTGACCGCCCGCGGGAAGGCGCCCCTTCCAGAGTTCCTCGCCTGTCGCGAGATCGAAGGCGCGCAGGTAGTTGTCGATGGCCGCGGCGATGAAGATCACGCCGCCCCGGGTCACGGCCGCACCACCGAGGCTGAACACGCCGGGCACCGAGATCCCGAGTGGCGCATGGTCGCGCGTCGTGCCGAGCGGCTGCTCCCAGAGCAGCTTGCGGCCGTCGAGGTCGACCGCCGCGAGCTTGCCCCAGGGCGGCGCCTTGCAGGGGAAGCCGAGGCGCGACAGGAAAGGTCCGAATTCGCTCGCAAAGGGCGTACCCAGCTGCGGGGCAATGTTCAGTCCTCGCTCATGCCCGCTGCCGGCCCCCTGGATCCGATCCGCTTCGGCACGCGGCACGAGACGGTTGAGCATCGGCATGTAGGAGGCGTTGACGACCATGATGCGTCGCCCCTCGTCCACCGCCACGCCGCCCCAGTCCATGACGCCGAAATTGCCCGGATACTGGATCGTCGGCGTCAGCGAAGGCGGTGTGTAGAGGCCCTGATAACGCCGCCGGCGGAACTCGATGCGACAGGCGAGCTGATCGAGCTGGGTTGCTCCCCACATGTCCGCTTCCGTGAGCGGCGGTGGTGCAAAGCTCGGCATACCGGCCGAGTATGGCTGGGTCGGCGAGTAACGCTCGCCGGGCGCATCCCCTTGCGGCACCGGACGTTCCTCGACCTCGGCGAGGGGACGCCCGTCGCGGCGGTCGAGAAGATAGATCTCCCCCTGCTTCGTCGGCTGGATGAGTGCCGGCACGGTCTCGCCACCGATCGGCAGGTCGACCAGCACGGGCTGAGAACCCAGGTCATAGTCCCAGAGATCGTGGTGCACGGTCTGGAAGGACCAGCGCAGCTTCCCCGTCGCTGCTTCGAGCGCAACGACCGAACTGGAGTAGCGGTCGAAGTCTTCCGACCGATGCGCACCGTAATAGTCGGGCGTGGCGTTACCCGTCGGGACGTAGACGAGTCCGAGCGCCGGGTCGGCACTGAAGAGCGTCCAGGCATTCGGCGAGCCGCGAGGATAGATCTCGCCGGGCGCCAGGGGGCCCATCTCCGCGGGCCGCGCGGCATCCCAGCCCCAGAGCTCGCGCCCGGTAATTGCGTCGAAAGCGCGCACGACCCCCGACGGCATGTGGGTAGAGACCCCATCGAGCACGAAGCCGCCGATGATGGCCGCGTCGCCGACGATCGAGGCCGGCGACGTCACGAACTGGAAGCCCGGTGTGACGTCCCCGAGGTTGACGCGCAGCGAGATCTCGCCGTTCTGCCCGAAGCTCTGGCAGCGCGCACCCGTCGCTGCATCGAGCGCGATCATGCGCGCATCGACCGTGGCGACGAGGATTCGCCGCGGGCAGTCCGCCACCGCGCTGCGCGCTTCGTGATAAGCCACGCCGCGACACACCAGCATGACCGCGCCGGTCGTGTCGATCTGCGGGTCGTGGCGCCAGCGTTCCTTACCGGTGTCGGCATCGAGGGCGATGACGATGTCGCGCGGCGTGCAGATGAAGAGCGTGTCGCCGACCTGGATGGGCGTCGCCTCGAACATGTAGGCGGACTGGTTGCCGGGATAGGCTTCCGGCAGGTCGCCGGTGTGGTACTGCCACGCCACCTCGAGCTGCCGCACATTCTCAGGCGTGATTTCGGTCGCCGCCGAGTAGCGGGTGCCCGCGTCGCTGCCGCCATAGGCACGCCAGTC
>JAGOXN010000102.1 GCA_018059685.1 Steroidobacteraceae bacterium
CAGTACATCTTCTTCGACACGGTCGCTGGCTACTACAGGGTCCCGATACCGTTCCTGGCGATCAACGCCATCGGTTCCACGATCATGCGTGCAGGCACCGAGGAGCAGAAAGACCGCTTCCTGCCGCCGCTTCTGCGTGGTGAATTGAACATTGCCGTCGGCTACTCGGAGCCCGGAGCCGGGAGCGACCTCGCGTCACTGAGGACGAGAGCGGTACGCGACGGAGACGACTACGTCATCACCGGGCAGAAGGTGTTCACCAGCCTGGCGCATTTCTGCGACTACATCTGGCTGGCGGCGAGAACCGATCCTACCGTGAAGAAGCACAAGGGTATCTCGATCTTCATGGTGGACACCCGGTCGCCGGGCGTCACGATCACCCCGTTGCATACCATGGGCGGCTTCCGTACCAACGTGACCTTCTACGACGACGTGCGGGTGCCGAAGTCGTGCCTGATCGGCGAGGAGAACAAGGGCTGGAGCTACATCAATTCCCAGCTCGCGATGGAACGCATCGGACTCGTACCGCACTCGCGGATGCGGCGGGTGCTCGAGGAGATGACTGCCTGGGCCAGGAGCGCGACCATCGACGGCAGGCGCGTCTTCGACGAGCCCTGGGTGCGGGAGAGACTCGCCGATCTCACGGCGCGGACCGAGGTGCTGCGGCTGTTCAATTTCCGTGCAGCCAGCCAGATCGCCCTGGGCATCGAACCGTTCGCGGAGGCAGCCATGACCAAGGTGTTCGGCTCGGAGCTCTTTCAGACCGTGGCGGGTACGTGCATGGACATGATGGGGCTCGTCGGCGGCATGCAGCCGCCTTCCGGCATCTCGCCGATGAAGGGTCTGTTGCAGCGGGACTTCGTCGCCATGAGGCTGCTCACGTTTGGCGGTGGTACCAACGAGGTGCTCAGGGACATGGTCGCGCTGATGGGGCTCGGCATGCCGCCATCCCGACTCCCCTGAAGTGACGCGGGCGGTTGCCTGAGGAGGCAGTCATGGCCAGCTGGGAGGCGAACATCGGCGGGAGCGTGGAGGATGTCGACCAATGACCCGATCGCCAACTCGCCATGGTGTTTCTTCGGGCGCAGGTCGGACCGGCGCTCGCCGTTCTGCAGGCCGAGAAGGACAAGAAGTCCAGACGCATGCACTCGGATTTGGTGGACACGCTGATGGTCTGCAAATGGCCTGATCACATCTTCCCCGACTTTCCGGTCGACCCAGTCACGGTCCAGCGAGGGACGCAACCATGACGATGGCGAGGCGCAGTTTCCTCAAGGGCATGGGCAGCGCGCTCGGCCTGTCACTGGTCCAGTTGAGCTGGAAATCCCGTGCGCTGGCGGATGCGGCGGCGCCCCAAGCCGCGGGCGCGGTCCGTTACGAGAGCTTCGAGGACATCTGGCGGACGAAGTGGTCCTGGGACAGCGTTTCCAAGGGAAGCCACTTCGTCAACTGCTGGTATCAGCGCGGCTGCAACTGGAATGTCTTCGTCAAGGACGGCATCGTCTGGCGCGAGGAGCAGGCGGGCACCTACGAGCAGGTGGACCCGAGGATCCCCGACTACAACCCCCGCGGCTGCAATAAGGGCGCCTGCTACTCGGAGCGCATGTACGACGGTTCGCGCCTGCGCCATCCGCTGAAGCGCGTCGGCGAGCGCGGTGCGGGCAAGTGGCAGCGGGTCAGCTGGGACGAGGCTCTCACCGCTATCGCCGACAAGATGATCGACGTCATGGTCAGCGATGGCCCGGGTGCCATCATGTGGGACGAGGGCGCCGTGACCGGTGGCGGCGCCGGCGTAGCCCAGGCGCGTACTACGCTCGTGCTCGATACGCCGGTGCTCGACTGGAATGCCGAGGCGGGTGATCACCGGCCTGGCGTCGCAGTGACACTCGGGAAGATGACGTTCTGCAGCTCGATGGACGATCTCTTCCACTCGGACCTGATTCTCGTCTGGGGCGGAAATCCGATCTATACCCAGATCCCGAACGCACATTTCATCACCGAGGCGCGCTACAACGGCGCGCACGTCATCACCATCGCACCGGATTACTCCGCCTCGGCCATTCATGCCGATCAGTGGATACCGGTGAAGGTGGCGACCGATGCAGCGCTGGGCCTTTCGATGGCCCACGTCATGATCGAGGAGGGCATCTACGACGGCCGTTTCGTGCGGGAACAGACGGATCTGCCCCTGCTCGTGCGCATGGACAACGGCCGCTTCCTGCGCCAGGCCGAGATGGAGGTGGATGGTCAGGACGACCGTTTCTACGTCCACGACCGTGCCAGCGGCAAGGTTCTGCTCGCGCCGCAGGACACACTCGCCCTCGGCGCGCTCGACCCGGCACTCGAGGGAGAGTTCGAGGTCGAGGGCCGGCATGGGAAGATCAAGGTCATGCCGGTGTTCGCCCGGCTGCGTGAACACCTGCAGCAGTACGCGCCGGAAGAGGCGACGCGGATCTGCGGCGTCGATCCCGACACGATCCGCGGGCTGGCGCGGCGACTGGCCAGGGCGCGGGCCGCCAC
Source organism: Steroidobacteraceae bacterium (assembly GCA_018059685.1). Lineage (GTDB taxonomy): Bacteria > Pseudomonadota > Gammaproteobacteria > Steroidobacterales > Steroidobacteraceae > RPQJ01. The sequence goes on from JAGOXN010000102.1 coordinate 2,521, forward strand.
CTGTGTCTGCCAGTCGAATTTCTCGAAGTACTACCACGCCATCGAGATGGAACGAGCGCAGCTGCTGTGCTTCGCGCTCGCCGGACAGATGGGCAGGAAAGGAGCCGGGTACCTGGGTTTCGCCTACCTCACGGTCGATGCAATCGACGGTCTGGCGGTGGCGGCCGGCAAGGACGACCCGAAGCGCATTCTCGCTGCAATCGGACTCAAAGTTGCGCCGCTCGTCCAGAGCAACCTGGCCAAGGGCTTTACGGTCGAGATGAATCTCCACGACCTCGCACGCCGAAGCTATGGCCAGGGCGGCATGGCTTCCAGCCTCGGCTGGCTGTACCACCAGGTCGGCATGCAGGAGACCTACGGGCGCGCGGAGAAGTGGGATCCGGAGCTGAAGCGCCCCTTTGCCGCCTTCATGGACGAGGCCGTCGAGAATGGCTGGCACTTCAAGGGATCGGCCCGGCCGCGAATCTTCATGGAAGCGGGCGGCAACGTGCTGCGTCGATGGCGTGCCTACGACCGAGTCGCCGAGAAGCTGCTGCCGATGCTCGACCTCATGGTGACCATCGACTGGCGCATGAGCAACACCGCGCTCTACAGCGACTACGTGCTGCCGGCCGCTGCGTGGTACGAGAAGGATGACATCACCTGGGTGACGCCGCTCGCGCCCTTTTCACAGATCATCACCCGTGCGGTCGAGCCGCTCGGCGAAGCCAAGGCCGACTGGCAGTTTTATTGCCTGCTGCTGAAGACGATTCAGCGGCGCGCAGCCGAGCGCGGCATCCACGAGTTCAAGGATCGCCAGGGAAACGTGCGTTCCTTCGATGTCTATGACCAGTTCACGTTCGACGGGCGCTACACGGAGGACAACCCCGAGGCTTTCCTCGAGCTGGTTCTGGAACTGTCCACCAACATGGGGGGCGTCGACTGGAAGAAGCTCAGGGAGAAGGGCTTCCAGCGTTTCACGGCGGTCGGCGATGCCTATGCGAACATCGGCAATGCCACGGACATCCGCGAGAACGAGACCATCACCGCGGGCCTCTGGCACACGGAGAAGAAGATTCCGTGGCCGACGCTCACGCGGCGGATGCAGTTCTGCATCGATCATCCCTTCTACGAGGAACTCGGCGAGACGCTGCCCGTGCACAAGGACCAGCCGCGCATCGGCGGCGACTATCCGCTGCAGCTCACCAGCGGGCACACGCGCTGGTCGATCCACGCGAGCTGGCGTGACCAGAAGTACATGCAGCAGTTGAACCGTGGCCAGCCGGTCATCTTCATCGGTCCGGCCGACGCGGCCGCCCGCAACATCCAGGACGGCGACCGCGTGCGGCTTTTCAATGACGTCGGTTCATCCGAGCTGATGGCGAAAGTGAGTCCGGCACTACGACCGGGGCAGGTCATCGCCTACCATGCGTGGGAGCCCTACATGGCCAGGGACCGCAAGGCCGCCAACGTGGTGATGCCGAGTCCCATTAATCCGATCAGCCTGACGGGAGGATACTTCCATATCCAGCCACGCCCGGCGGAGTTCGGGCCGGGTCCAACGGATCGTGCAACGCGGGTCGAGGTCGAGAGACTGCAATAGGCGGGCCGGTCTCAGAACGCGTACTCGACGCCGACGCCGTACGTCCTCGGCCGGGCATAGGATATGCCGTCGTAGGTTTCCAGGAGGAATACGGCTCTCGAGTGCTTCTCGTCGGTCAGGTTCCTGCCCCACAGGCTCAGCCGGAACCCGGAGTCACGCGGTCGCCACGAGGCGCGGGCCGACAAGGTCGTATAGGACGGTTCGCGGATGCGTTCGTTGGAGTCCCAGTAGAATTCGTCCGAATGGTAGGCTGTTGCAGCCAGGTCCAGGGGCCCGAACCCGAAGTCGTGCGTGTAGTCTGCGGTCAGCCCGAGCGTCCATTTCGGCGATTTCGGCTGCGTGAAACCGCTGGCGTCGATGACCACGTTCGTATTGCCACAGCGACATGATGTGCCGAACAGGGGCTCGAGGACCGCCGCATCGGGGTAGCTGTCATATTCCGCGTGCAGCAGCGCCAGGCCTGCAGTGAGCGTCAATTCGTCGGTAACCAGCGTGGTGAGATCGGCGTCGAGCCCGTAGAGTTCAGATGACGCGGCGTTCGCCGTGATATTGAAGTTGTTGGCGACCGTCATGACCTGCTGGTCGGAATAGTCGTAGTAGAAGGCCGCGACGTTCGCACTCACGCGCCGGTCGGGCGAGGTCTTGACGCCCACCTCGATCGCCTCGAGTTTCTCAGGGTCGAAGGGGGTCGGGTTGACCGCGGCGATGTTGAAACCGCCACTCTTGAAGCCCTCGGAATAGGTCAGGTAGAAATTGTCATCCTCGACGGAGTGGTAGCGCAGCGAAATGCGCGGGGTGAAGCTGTCCCAGCTCTTCGAGCCGATCCTCGGCATGGCCGGCTCCGGGCCCGGACCGAACTGGAACGTGCCGTACGCTGTGCGCTCTTCGTCGCTGTAGCGCCCGCCGCCGACGACGCTCAGCCGCTCGGTCAGATCGTAGGTCAGCTCACCGAAGACCGCATACGCCTCGGTATCCTGTTTCGACCATACGAAGATCGGCACGGGTCCGGCAAAGGAACCGAGCACATCGAGCGGATCGTAGCGCCCGTCGGCGTGGTAGTAGAACAGCCCGCCGGTGGCGCTGATTCGTCCGTGCTTACGGCTCGAGAAGATGAACTCCTGGGTGAAGTCCTCCTGCAGCTCGTTCAGTCCGTAGAAGAGCAGGTCGAGATTCGAGGCGTCCCCGTCCTGGGTATAGTAGGCGTCTGTCTCGTTATAGGCCGTGATCGAGGAGAGCGTGCCGGCCGCGAGGTCCAAATCCGCCTTGAGGCTGGCGAGCTCCACGGTGCTGTCGAGGAAGACCTCGCCGTTGGCCGTGAACTCGTACGGCTTCTCGCCAAACACCGCGCCCGGGAATAGTCGCGCGACCGTGTTTCCGTCGATCGTCGTGTACGTGGTGGTGTCTCCGTCCCAGCGATCCATGTAGCCGAGCGTCACCAGCAGGTCCAGATTGTCCGTCGGTTTCGCGACCAGCTTGGCACGAACCGCGGTGCTTTCGATGCCGCCGACATCGTCTTCTCCCGTGACGATGTCGCGGTGGTATCCATCGCTCTCCTCGCGAAATACCGACAGGCTGGCCGCCACCGTGTCACCGATGAGCGGGCCGCTCACGAAGCCCCTGGCGATCACGTTGTCGAAGCGACCGTAGTCCAGGCTCAAGCGGCCCGTCAGCGTGAAGTCCGGCTCGAGGGTGAAGACGCGAATCGCCCCGCCGGTGGCGTTCCGCCCGAACAGCGTACCCTGCGGTCCTTTGAGCACCTCGATCTGCTGCACGTCCGGGAGGTCGAAGCTGTTGCTGATCTGGTTGGCCTGGTACACACCGTCGATGTAGACCGCCACGTTGGCATCATTGCCTGGATCGGTCTGCTGGGACTGGACGCCGCGGATCGATGGCTGCGAGTTGGCGCCGGCCCCCGCGATTCTGACACCCGGGGTAACCAGCACGAGATCACGCAGATTCCTGACGCCCGCCCTCTCGAGCTGCGCCCCGGACTGAACGGTGATCGCGATCGGCACTTCCTGCAGGCGCTCCGAGCGGCGCTGTGCCGTGACGATGACCTCTTCCAGATCCGCCCGCTGACCGGCCAGCGCCGCCGTGCCGTCGGACTGCGACTGCGCCGGGGCAGCGGCGGCGAGGCCGGCGCAGGACAGGCCGGCCAGCCATCGAGGCACTCCGAAACGACTGCTCATGGCCTTCGCCTCGGGAAGGTTCAGAAGCTCACGCTGAGATCGACGCCGTAGCTGCGAGGCTCGCCGTAGACGTTTCCGGCGTAGCCCAGAGCGCCGAAGTCGATGCCGTGAACCCGGTACTCTTCGTTGGTGAGATTCCGGCCCCAGAGGGCGATGGTGGCCGTCGCATCACCCGATACCTGGGCCAGCGCGAGACGCGCATCGAGGAGGCCGCGGCTGTCGCTGGGGATCGACTCGTTGAGCGGCGTGCCGATCGTCGTGGGCTGGAAGTACACCTTGCTACGGTAGTTGTACTCCACGCGCGCGGAGACCTGACCGATGCTGTAGCGCGGCAGGTCGTACTGGAGAGCGGCGTTCGCCGTCTCTTCCGCCGAGTAAGTGAAGTGAGCGCTGTCGGCCACATTGACGATCTGATTGGTGGCCGGGTCGACGAGCAGGAACTCGTTGAAATCCCGATCGATATACCCGAAGGAGCCCGAGAAGGTCAGGGCGTCGGTGAGCAAGGCGTCGAACTCCACCTCTACGCCCATGTATTCGGCCTCGCCTGCGTTCACGGTATTGCTGAGCGCGCCGCGGGCGCCGGCCACGAACTGCTGCAGTTGCATATCCGTGTGATCGACGTAGAAGATCGCGCCGTTCAGGCGCAGGCGCTGGTCCAGAAGCTCCGATTTCGCTCCAAGTTCGTAGGAGATCAGCTCCTCCTGATCGTAGCCATCATTGAAAGACCGGGCATTCATGCCTCCTGCCTTGTAGCCGCTGGCGGCGCGTGCATAGGTCATGACGTCGTCGCTCAGCTTGAACTCGAGCGTGGCCGACCAGTCGAAGTGGCTGAAATCGGCTTCGAGAGTGCGCTGGAACGGTGCCGTCTGGTCCAGTTCCTTGTCATCCTTGGTGTAGCGAACGCCGCCTGTGAAGCTGACCCGATCGGTGATGTCGTAGGTCGCTTGCGCGAAGGCCGCCTGTGACTCCGACTCGTGCACATAGTCCATCAGGCCCCGCGTCGGTGCAGCAGCCGCGGGGAACGGCGCTGGCAGGGCGATGTACATGAACTGCTGACTGTACTCGCGGCTCTTCTCCCTGAAGTAGTACAGGCCTGCGACGTAGTTGAGACGATCGGTGATCTCACCAATGAGATCGAACTCCTGGCTCACCTGGCGCTGGCTGCGCGGCGACGGTCCGGCCGTGAAGAGATTGATCTCCTGCACTCCCGTCGGAATGAACGGGTAGGGGGGCACGAAGACCGCGGGGCTCACTGTCAGGGCGCGAATGCCGTTCTGGCCGTCCATCGCGCCGTTGCGGGTGATCTGGCGCCATTCCCGGTAGCCGGTCAGCGAACGCAGCGTCATCTCGTCATTGATGTCCAGCTCGAGCGTCAGGGTATGGCCGTCCACCTTGTCGGTGTTTCTCCTGTCGACATTCAGGTACAGGGAATCGAGCCGGTCGGCCGAGACCTGCGGCGCACGACCTCCGCGTGACGGCGAAGCGTTCCACAGGCGCTGCACGGTCGCATTCGTGGCCGTCGCCTGGAAGGCCGCCGGGATGCCCTTGCGCTCGTTGTAGTCGAATGCGTAGTCGGCGCGGAACATGTCGCCGTGGTCGAACGAGAGTGCGACGCGGGCGGCATCGAGCTTGTAGGCGCCCGGGTCGAGGTCGCCGGCGGCGTTGATGTTGTCGACATATCCGTCCTGCTCGCGGTGCACGTAGGCGAGCTTGGCGCGCACGCCACTCGAACCCCACTCACCGGTGTCGACGATCGTGCGCGTCTGCCACTGATCCCAGCTGCCGAAGCTGAGCATCTGCCTGAACCCGAATTCCTCGGTGGGTTTCGCGGAAATCAGGTTCACAGCTCCGCCGATGGTATTGCGTCCATAGAGCGTGCCCTGGGGGCCGCGCAGGACCTCGATGCGCTCGGGTTCGACCAGGTCGAAGATCGCCCCGGCCTGACGACCGATCACGACCCCATCGATATAGATGGCGACTGGCGAGTCTGCCGTGAGGATGGGGTCGCCATTACCGATGGCCCGGATGGCTATGGTCGAGCTGGACGTCGAGCCTGGAGTCGTCGTCGACGTCAGGTTCGGCACGAAGGAAGTGAGTCGGCTGATGTCCACGGTGCCGCGCTGCTCGAGGACCTCCGTCGTCATCGCGCTGATGGCCAACGGTGTCTCCTGCAGACTCTCCTGGCGCCTCTGCGCGGTTACCACGATCTCCTCGAGCTGGCCGGTGGCGGCGGCGGCCGGAGGCGAATCCTTGCGCTGCGCGATGGCCGGTTGCAGCACCAGGCCATAGACCAGGCAGCTGCCCCAGAAAAGTCGGGTCGCGTCGTTGATTCTCATCGGTACTCCCCTCGAGATGACCTTTACGGTGATTGACGATCCATCTGTTGTGTCTTGGCAACAGGCGTCTGCCAGGCACCTTGTCGCAGACTTCGCGAAGCTCCAGAACGCTTGAATACCAGCCTGCGATTGAGGCTAGAGAA
>JAGOXN010000427.1 GCA_018059685.1 Steroidobacteraceae bacterium
TCGCCGATGCCGAGCACCTGGTACTGGTAGTCCAGGAACTCGTTGGAGACGCGGGCAAGGGGTTCGTTCTGCGTATCCATGCCGGCATGCCGTCAGCGCATTACCGCGGAGAAGTCCACGTCGCGGGCCACGTAGACGTTCAGGATGGTGCCCTGGTTGATCGTCACCGTCGGCGGACGCGCCATATTGCGGTCCAGCGCCATGTTCGCCAGTCGCTCCATGGTGCGGGCGGTATTGCTCTCGTAAGGATTCTGGTAGATCGCGCCGTTGACGACCGCCGTTTCCTGGGGACCGTTCTTGGCGCCCGCGTACTTGAAGGCGTCGCTGAGCAGACTGATCAGCAGCGCGGAGGAGATGCGCTGCGCCCAGTGTGCCGAGTAGTGCCCGGGATTGCCGGCCGACCCGAGCATGTCGGTGCCGGGGCTGCGCATGTTCACGTCCATGCCGGTCGGCGTGGTGATGCGGTCCCACACGATGGCGGCGCGCTCGCCGATGATCGCATCGGAGTTGTAGCTCCCCATGACCTTGGAGCCGCGCGGCAGCAGCAGGCGCTTGCCGTTGACCGAATAGACCGGCTCAGTCACCACGCACGAGGTATACCCGGGCACGTCCGTGATGACGCGCGACTCAAGAACGCACCGGATGTAGGTGCCGCGCAGCAGCAGTGTATTGGGGTTGTAAAGGGGTTTTGCGCTGGTCACGCCATCGGGCGGTTCGCGCGGCGCGACCGGCGCCTGGCCCTGTCCCATCAGAGCCGCGTACTGCGCCATGCCGGGCTCTGTCGCTTCGGCAGGCGTGATGGCGTCGGGATTCCCTCCCTCTCCGAATGTCGTCGCCATGTCCAGCATGCGGCGCTCGCGCAACGACAGCTCCTGCCGCTCGGGCATGCCGGAGGGCATTGCCATCATGGAGGCGGCCGAAGGCGCGGTGTCTTCGACGACCGGCAGAGGCGGGAGGTCTGGCTCTACGGCGACGGGTGCGGCTTCCGGAGGTAGTTCGGGCAGATCCCGCGGTGCGGCGGGAATGACCACTTGCTCGCCCTTCGTGCGCGCCTGCGCCTCCTCAGTTTTCGACGAGAGGCCGCCGCTGAAGATCCAGAATACGACGAGCAGCATCAATACGATGATGCCCGCCAGGAACATCAGCGCCTTCCGATTGAGCCGCTGCACATCGGCGGATCGCAGGTAGGGCGCATTGGCGTCGAGGTCGGGCTCCGGCACATGCCGCGCGGCCTCGTAGGGATTCCGGGGGCCGGCGTGGTCCGGTCCCTTGTCAGGATGGTCGTTGGGCGTCTGGTTCATTGCTCTGGGCTCCTGCGCAGGCCCACCACGTTGTCGCCATGGCGGATGACCAGGTACGGGTATGTGCCATGCACGACGATCGTGTCGTCCTGCACCGTGGAGTTCACGACGAACTCGTCGCCCTGCTCGCTCTCTCTTGCGAACACCACAGGGAAGTTGCCGCTGGGAAAGCGCGTGCGGTTGCCCATGCGAATGTAGGTGAACTGGCGATCGTCGTAGACCGTGGCTGGGACAAGCCACGCGGGGCCACGCTTACGCTGCGCGTACTCGTAGTTGAAGTGATATGCGCGTCCCGGCTCGACGTCGGTGTTCAGCTCGGACGCGACTTCCTGCGGCTTGTCCGCCGCACCCGCGAAACTGGTATCGCCCGGATAGGCGAAAGTAATGCGGTACTGCACACCAGCCGCCCTCGCCTGGTCGAGCACGCGCCAGTCCGTGGCGACGACCTTCAGCTCGAAGATGTAGGAATGCGCCGCCGTGCGCACCAGCAGATTGGTGTCGACATCGACGTTCTTTGGCTTCAGGTAGAACACGTTACCGCGGCGACTGATATCCCATCCTCCACTGAAGCCGGTGCTGAAGTCCAGGATCTCCTCGTGCGGCGACAATTCGATCTGGGTCGTGATGCCCAAGCCCGTGCGTACCGGATAGACCTTGTCCGGCGCGTACGTGTACTGCTCGATCACCTGCGCGTACGCGGGCGCTGCCATCAGCAGCACGCCTAGCGTGGCCAAACGCATCATGGCGTCTTTCCACCTCATCGTTGGGGCACTCCGTTTCCGGTCTCGGATTCCGACTGTTCCGCAGGCAGCGGCGCTGTCGACACATCGTTCTCACTTGGCACCTGGGCCGGGCCAGGCGCCGTCGCGACCGCTCCGTCCGCGCCTGCCGCGGCCGAGGGCAGGGCAGGCGTCATGTCGGCAGAGGACGGAGGCGCGGGGAACTCCCGCTCCGGCAGCGCCGCGGATGCGAAGTCGTCGTCCACGCGATAGTTGGTGACCCGGAACCCCAGAGGATTGAGCAGCCTGTCCTCTTCGTTGAGACGGAGATCGGGGCTGTAGGTGAACTCCATCGTGGCGATCTTGCTGTCCAGCGCCTGCGACGCGCCTCGACCCTTGTCATATACGCTGCGCTGGAATCGCACCGTCGCGCCCGTCGGACGCTTGCCTCCGGCGCCTCCGATCAGCACGATGCTGAGGATGCGCACACGCACCGCGCGGCTGCCACCGTAAAGCCGGAAAGGCCGCTCGGGATTGCTCTCCGAGTGCAGCGCGATGTACGCCGGCGCCACGGCCGGCCCCGCCATCGACAGCGTGGTCCTCCAATTGCGCTGGCCGATCAATCCGG
>JAGOXN010000103.1 GCA_018059685.1 Steroidobacteraceae bacterium
ACGAGGAGGTCGTGTGGTTCGACTTTGCCGCCCTCTGCGAAGGGCCGCGCGGCACGGCCGACTACGTCGAGATCGCGCGGGACTTCCACACGGTGTTCGTGTCGGGAGTCCCGGTGTTCGACGCCTCCGGCGACGACGCGGCACGACGCTTCATCGCCGTGGTCGACGAGTTCTACGACCGCGGCGTCAAGCTCGTGCTTTCCGCCCATGCGCCCGCGGACCGGCTCTACCGCGGCGAACGCCTGGCCTTCGAGTTCCAGCGCACGCGCAGCAGGCTCGCCGAGATGCAGGCGCACGAGTACCTGGCGCGACCGCACCGTCCCTGACCGGCTGGCGCGCGCCGCGCGGACCGTTACACTTGCAATCATCGGTCACTGCAGGACCCTGGCGTGAAGCCGGAACTTCCCATCCGCATCGATCTCGAACGCTTCCTGCCCTACCGCCTGTCCGTGCTGACGAACGCGGTGAGCGGCGCGATCGCGGGCGTGTACCAGCAGCGCTTCGGACTCTCCACTCCCGAATGGCGGGTCCTGGCCGTGCTCGCCCGCTATCCGGGGCTCGCGGCGGCGGAAGTGGCCGCGCTCACCCGCATGGACGCGGTCGCAGTGAGCCGGGCCGTCACGCGGCTGCTGGGCTCCGGGCGTCTCCGCCGCTCGATGTCGCCGCACGACCGGCGACGTTCCATGCTGCAGGTGTCGTCCGACGGCGAGGCGCTCTATCGCGAGGTGGCGCCCCTCGCACTGCGCTTCGAGCGGGACCTGCTCGCGGCGCTGCGCCCGGCGGAACGGGCCCTGCTCGACACCGTGCTCGCCAAGCTGATGTCGCGCGCGGAATCGCTCGCAGCGCCGCCCGGGCGCGCTGCGGGGGAGCGCCGGCGCGCGCATCCGCGTCAACTGCGCCGGCGCCGGAAGCCGCGCTGATCTTGCATCGCAGTAAATGCGCTCGACGGGCCGGCGTGCGCGCTGACCTATAATTCGACGAACGGTGGCCGCCGACGACGAGGAACGAACAACATGGCAGGAACGATCCCGGCTGCTCGCCAGCACCTGATCGACGCAATCGCCGCTCACGCGCGAACGTCGCGCGCGAAACGCGGACGAGTCCCCCTCCGGGGCTTCGTGCAGGCGTACTACCGGGGCGTCGACGAGGATGACCTTCGCGCGGCCACGCCCGCGTTCCTCGCCGCGGCCGCCGCCGGCCACCTCCAGTTCGGCATGTCACGCAAGGCCGGTCGACCGCTGGTCCGCATCTTCAACCCCAGGGAGGCCGACGAGGGCTGGCATTCGACGCGCACGGTCGTCGAGGTGATCACTGACGACATGCCGTTCCTCCTCGATTCCCTGGCCATGGTACTGAACGGCAGCGGACTCAACATCCACGTCATGGTGCACCCGGTGCTGCGGGTCGTGCGCGATGGCGCGGGCCGCCTGCAACGGGTCGCCGACAGTGAGACACCGGGCGCGCGGGCCGAGTCCTGGCAGCACGTCGAAGTCGATCGCACGCTGGACGCGGGACGCATCGAGGACCTGCGCAGGCGAATCCTCGCAGTCCTCGACGACGTCGAGGTCGCGGTCCGGGACTGGAGCGCGATGCGGGCCCGCGCGGACGAGATCGCACACAGTGTCGCCGAGGGCATCCCCGGCCTGCCCCGGGCCGAGTCGGAGGAGGCCGGAGCGTTCCTCGCCTGGCTGGCGGACAATCACTTCACATTCCTCGGCTATCGCGAGTACCGTCTCGTGCGCGGCGCCAGGGCGGACCAGCTCGTGCCGGTCCCCCGCTCGGGGCTCGGGCTCCTGCGGACCGCCACCGGTCGGCTGCGACCCCGTGCCACGCTCCTGCGCGGTGAGATCCGGCGCAGGGCGCGCGAGGCGGCCATGCTGATCGTGACGAAGGCGAACACGGTCTCGACGGTGCATCGCGCGACCTATCTCGACTACGTCGGCGTCAAGACCTTCGACGCGCGCGGCCGCGTCACGGGCGAACGACGCTTCATCGGGCTCTTCACCTCGGCCACCTACAGCGCGAGCCCGCGCGAGATCCCGCTGCTCAGGCACAAGGTACAGCGCGTGATCGACCATTTCGGCATCTCGCCCGTGAGCCACGACGGCAAGGCCGTGATGCACGCGCTCGAGAACTATCCGCGCGACGAGCTGTTCCAGTCGAGCGTCGCCGAGCTCGTGCGCACGGTGCGCGACATCGTGAACCTCTACGAGCGGCGCCGCGTACGCCTGATCCTCCGCCGCGATCCGTACCGGCGCTTCTTCTCGTGCCTGCTCTACGTCCCGAGAGACCGCTACAGCACCGAGGCGCGCCGGCGCATCGAGCAGATCCTGCTGCAGGAACTTTCGGGCACCGCCTTCGAGTCGCAGGTGCAGATTTCGGACTCGGCGCTCGCGCGCCTGCACACGCTGGTGCGGACCGTCCCCGAGAGCGACGTCGCGGCCGACGTGGACCGCATCGAGCGTCGCATCGCCGAGGCGCTTCGCACGTGGTCGGACCGGCTCGTCGAGCAGCTCGGGGCCCGTTTCCCGGAGGATGAGGCGGCCCGGCTGGCTCTGCGCTTCTCGGGTGCGTTCCCGGTGGCCTACCAGGAGGACGTCGCGGCCGGCGACGCGATCGACGACATCAGGGAACTGCTCCTGCTGCCGGAAACCGCCCCTGCCCTCGGCCTGCAGCTTCGGCCCGGCGACACTGCGCGCAGGTCGCTGCACCTCCGTCTCTACCGGCGCGGCGAGCCGATCGCGATGTCGGACATGCTGCCGCTGCTCGAGAACTTCGACCTGCGCATCCTGAACGAGCGACCCTACCGGATCGGCGCGGCACCTGGCCTGTGGATCCAGGATCTCGAGGTGACGCACGCGGGCGGTCGGGAACTCGATCCCGCGCAGTCCGGCGCGCGTTTCGAGGAGGCGTTCTTCGCGACCTGGAACGGGCGTGCGGAAAGCGATGGATTCAACCGCCTCGTGCTCGCGGCCGGCCTCGACTGGCGCCAGGCCCTGGTCCTGCGAGCCGTGTGCCGCTACCTGCTGCAGACCGGCCTGCCATTCAGCCAGCGCTACATGGAGGCGGTGCTGGTCCGGCACCCGCTGATCGCCGCGCGACTCGCATGGCTGTTCGAGGCCCGGTTCGACCCGGCGCTTGCAGAGCAGACCCGCGCATCCCAGCTGCACACGCTCGCGCGGGAGTTGGACGAAGAGCAGGAGCGCGTCACGAGCCCGGACGACGACCGCATCCTGCGCGCATTCCGCGGCGTGATCGCCGCGGCCCTGCGCACCAATCATTACCAGCTCGATGCCGGCGGCGAGTCGAAGCGCTACCTGTCGTTCAAGCTCGACCCGAAAGCGCTCCCCGAACTGCCGAAGCCGCGTCCCATGTTCGAGATCTGGGTCTACTCGCCCCGGGTCGAGGGCGTGCACCTGCGCATGGGCCGGGTCGCGCGTGGCGGTCTGCGCTGGTCCGACCGTCGCGAGGACTTCCGCACCGAGATCCTCGGCCTCATGAAGGCGCAGAACGTCAAGAACACCCTGATCGTGCCGGTCGGGGCGAAGGGCGGATTCGTGCCCAAGCAGTTGCCCGCCGGTGGCCGCGAGGACGTGCAGCGCGAAGGCACCGAGTGCTACCGCATCTTCATACGCGGTCTCCTCGACCTGACGGACAACGTGCAGGGCGCCAGGATCGTCCCGCCGGCGCGCACGGTCCGCTACGACACCGACGACACCTACCTCGTGGTCGCGGCGGACAAGGGCACCGCCTCGTTCTCGGACACCGCCAACGCGCTCGCGGCCGAGTACGGCTTCTGGCTGGGCGATGCCTTCGCGTCGGGCGGGTCGGCAGGTTATGACCACAAGAAGATGGGCATAACGGCCAAAGGCGGGTGGGAGAGCGTCAAGCGCCATTTCCGCGAAATGGGTCGTGACACGCAGTCGCAGGAGTTCACGGTCGCGGGTATCGGCGACATGGCGGGCGACGTGTTCGGCAACGGCATGCTGCTGTCGCGCCACATCCGGCTCGTCGCCGCATTCAATCACCAGCACATCTTCATCGATCCCGACCCGGCCGCAGACGCGAGTTTCCGCGAACGCGAGCGCCTGTTCCGGCTCCCGCGCTCGACGTGGGCGGACTACGACGCGCGAACCCTTTCCAGGGGCGGTGCCGTGCTCTCGCGGGGCGCGAAGGAACTCGTGCTGAGTCCGCAGGCGCGCGCCCTGCTCGGCCTCGACTCGACCCGGGCGACGCCGCCGCAGGTGATCCAGGCCATCCTGAAGCTGCCCGTGGACCTGTTGTGGAACGGCGGCATCGGCACCTACGTCAAGGCATCGTGGGAAGCGCACTCGGCGATCGGCGACCGAGCCAACGACGCCGTGCGCGTCGATGGCCGCGACCTGCGCTGCAAGGTCGTCGGCGAAGGCGGCAACCTGGGGTGTTCGCAGCTCGGTCGCATCGAGTACGCGCTCAAGGGCGGCCGGATCAACACCGACTTCGTCGACAACTCGGGCGGCGTGGACTGCTCGGACCACGAGGTCAACATCAAGATCCTGCTCGACGTCGTGCAGCGCCGCTCGCGGCTCGCAAGGGGGGCGCGCAACCGGCTGCTCGCCGGCATGACGAACGAGGTGGCGGCGCTGGTCCTGCGCGACAACTACCTGCAGGGCCAGGCCATCAGCCTGCAGGAAGCCACGGCGGCCGAGCGCCTCGGCGAGCACGCGCACTTCATCCGCTCGCTGGAGATCGCCGGGATCCTCGATCGCGCGCTCGAGTTCCTGCCGAACGCGGAGGACATCGAGGAGCGCCATCGTGCAGGCCAGGGGCTCGTGCGCCCCGAACTCGCCATGGTCCTGAGCTACGCGAAGATCGCACTCAACAACCAGCTGATCCAGTCCGACGTACCCGAGGATCCGTACCTCGGCGGCGAACTCGACCGCTACTTTCCGGACCGCCTGACGAAGCGCTACGCGAAGCTCCTCGGCGAGCACCGCCTGAAGCGCGAGATCATCGCGACGGCAACGACGAACAGCATCGTCAACCGCATGGGCCCGACCTTCGTCGCACGCACGCAGCAGGACACCGGCGCGGACGCGGCGGCGGTCACCCGCGCCTATTCGATCGCGCGCGAGGCATTCGACGTGCGCGAGATCTGGGGTGCCATCGAGCGCCTCGACAATCGCATCCCGGCCGCCGTGCAGTACGCAATGGTGCAGGATACGATCGCACTGATCCGGCAGGTGAGCTACTGGCTCATCCAGCGGCATCGGGGCGAGCTCGGCATCGAGATGCAGGTGGGGCGGCTGCGACCCGGGATCCGCGAGTTCGCCGCGTCGCTGCCGCAGGGACTCGCGGGCCTCGAGCGGCAGGTCTTCGATGCCCGGGCCGCCGAACTCACCGCCGCCGGAGTGCCTGCGGCGCTCGCGCGCCAGGTCGCGGCGTGCTCGGCGCTGCAGTGCGCCCCGGACGTCGTGGAGCTGGCGCAGGCCCGCCGGATGTCGGTCGCGGCGGCAACGGCCGCATATTTCACGGTCGGCACGGAGTTCGGGCTCGACTGGCTGCGTCGGCAGATCGAGGCGCTCGAAATCGCGGGACACTGGCAGGCGGTCGCCCGGGGGAGCCTGCGCGAGTCCCTCTACGAGTCACAGCGCGGCCTCGCGCAGCAGGTCCTCGGGGAATCACGCGAGCGCGATGCCTCGCGCGCCATCGCCACCTGGCAGAAGAAGCACGGCGCCGTCGCCGAGCACGCACGCGGCGTCGTGAACGACATCCGCGCGCAGCCCACCGGCATCGACTTCGCGTCCCTGTCCGTCGCGCTGCAGGCGGTGCGGCGGCTCGCCGTCGCCGAGAGGTGACGAGCTGCTGCCTGGTCGTGACCACGCACGAGCGGCCGGACGCCCTCGCGCGCGTGCTCGCGAGTCTCGCCGGCCAGACACGGCCGCCCGACGAACTGGTCGTCGCCGACGACGGTTCCGGCCCGGTGACGGCCGACCTGGTGCGACGGTATGCCGCCGGCCTGCCGTGTTCCGTGCGTCACGTCTGGCAGCCGCATCGGGGATTCCGCGCCGGCCGCATACGTAACCTCGCCATCGCCGCCACGCGCGCCGAGTACATCCTGCTGCTGGACGGCGACATGGTCGTGCATCCGCGGTTCGTCGCCGAGCATCTCGATTTCGCGCGGACCGGCTACTACAGCCAGGGCGTGCGCATCCTGCTCGATCCGCGCGCGTCGCAGCGGCTGCTCGACCCTGGGAACGTCCTGCCGCGTCCGTGGGCGCGTGGGCTGGGCGGGCTGCGCCGCCTGCATGCGGTTCACGCGCCGCGGCTCGGGCGTCCACTGCGCCGTGCCGCCAACGCCTTGGTGGCCGTCAAGGCGTGCAACCAGGGCTTCTGGCGGGACGACCTCGTAGCAGCCAACGGCTTCGACGAGTCGATGAGCGGCTGGGGCTCGGAGGACAAGGAACTCTGCGCGCGACTCGAGAATGCCGGCATACGCCGCCAGACGCTGCTCTTCGCTGCGATCGCATGTCACCTCGCACACCCGCCCGCCTCCCGCTCGCGGGCCGCGCAGAACCGCGCCCGATGGCGGGACTCCGTGCGCAGCGGACTCACGCGCTGCGAGCTGGGCCTCGACCAGCACGCTCAGGCACCCCCGCGCGCGTGACGTCCGTGGACTTTCCGTCTGGTCGTCTCGCCCGCGCGTTGCTATAAGGGCGCTTCCCACGGGACGGATCATCATGAGCATCGGCAAACTGGTACTGCTGCGTCACGGCCAGAGCACCTGGAATCTCGAGAACCTGTTCACCGGCTGGATCGACGTGGACCTGTCCGCGCAGGGTCTGGTCGAGGCCCGCGAAGCCGGCCAGCTGCTGAGGGCCGAAGGCATCGCGTTCGACCTCGCGTTCACGTCGGTGCTGAAGCGCGCCATCCGCACGCTGTGGATCGCCCTCGACGAGCTCGACCTGATGTGGCTGCCGGTCGAGCGCAGCTGGCGGCTGAACGAGCGCCACTACGGCGCCCTGCAGGGCCTCGACAAGGCGCAGACCGTCGCGCAGCACGGCGCCGAGCAGGTCAAGATCTGGCGCCGCAGCTACGACATCCCGCCGCCGCCGCTGCCCGCGGACCACCCGCAGCACCCGAGACACGACCGCCGCTATGCTTCCGTCGCGACCGGAGAACTGCCCTCCGCCGAATCGCTCGCGGACACGCTCGCACGGGTGCTGCCGTACTGGGAGGCGCGGATCGCGCCCGAACTGAGCGCCGGGCGCAACGTGCTCGTCGCGGCGCACGGCAACAGCCTGCGTGCGCTGGTCAAGATGCTCGACCAGATGACGGACGCCGCGATCGTCGAGCTCAACATCCCGACCGGCGTGCCGCTGCTGTACGAACTCGACGCGCAGCTCGCGCCGCGGTCGAGCCGCTACCTCGGCGATCCGGCGGCGATCAAGGCTCGCGCCGAGGCGGTGGCGCGACAGACGGAAACCCGCAAGTAACGCCCGGTCAGATCAGGAATCCGCCGTCCACGACCAGGAATTCCCCGGTCACGTAGGACGAGGCACCGGACGCGAGGAACAGCGCGGCCCCCGCGAGATCCTGCGGCTCGCCCACGCGGCGCAAGGGGTTCTGGCCGACGTAGTGCTGCACCTGCTGTTCGTCGGCGAGCAGTGCCCCCGCGAACCGGGTGCGGATCAGGCCCGGCAGGATCGCGTTCACGCGGATGCCGTCCGGTCCGCACTCGGCCGCGAATGCCTTGGTCATGTTGAGCACGGCGCCCTTCGTGATCGAGTAGATGCCCTGCCGTGGCCCGGGTCTCACCGCATTCACCGATGCCACGTTGATGATCGATCCACCGCCATTCGCGCGCATGATTCGGCCCGCGAGGACCGATGCATAGAAATAGCCGCGGACGTTCACGTCCACCGTCTTCTGGAACGCTCCGAGGTCCGTGTCGAGGATGTGGCCGTAGTAGGGATTCGTGGCGGCGTTGTTCACCAGCACGTCGAGTCGTCCGAAGCGGTGCTGGACCTCGGCGAACAGGTGCTCGAGGGACTGCATCTCGCCGATGTGACACGCGATCGCCGTGGCCCGGCCGCCCGCGGCCGCGATGCCGCGCGCCGCCTCGTCGCAGCCGTCCTGCCTGCGGCTCGACACCACCACCTCGGCGCCATGCAGCGCCAGCGCCGTGGCAATCGCCTCGCCGATACCGCGGCTCCCGCCCGTGACCACGACAACCTTCCCCGTCAGGTCGAACATGTTGCTCATTTCACACGCCCTCGCCGAGAGAACGGCTCACGCGTCGCAGCCGCGACGCCACGCCAGTCAATGGCCGGTGATCATCCGCTGGCAGCCGCAGCCGCCGACGGATGGAACGGCTCGTTGCGTTCCGCCCGCGCCCGCAGCCAGCGCGACGGCTTGAACCGCTTGCCGTAGCGCTTCGACATGCGGTCGCACTCGGCGACGAACTCCCGGATGCCGACCGCGTCGACGTACGAGAGTGTGCCGCCGGTCCATGCCGGGAAACCCCAACCGAGGACGGACCCGAGGTCGGCTTCCGCGGCCGTCGTCACGACGCCCTCCTCCATGCAGCGCGCCGTCTCGAGCGCCTGGACATGGAGAAGGCGCTTGATCACCTCCGCGCTCTCGGGCTGCCGCGAGGCCTGTGGGTACACCTCACGCAGTCCGGGCCACAGGTGCTTCCTCGCGTCCGTCGGATAG
>JAGOXN010000428.1 GCA_018059685.1 Steroidobacteraceae bacterium
CCCAACTCAAGGTTGGGCCGTTAGCTCAGTTGGTAGAGCTGCTGACTCTTAATCAGTAGGTCGTAGGTTCGAGTCCTACACGGCCCACCACTCCCGATGCGAATCAATCAAAGAGTCCGATCGCGGGGTCGCCCGAGGTCCACTGGCCGGGGCGCGCGCCTGAACAGACCGTTCGTCGGATGAACGTTGCGCTCGGCGTGAGGCCGAGCTGGCAGGCGCGTACGCAGCCGCCGCGAAAGGCGACGGCGTCGAAACCAGTCGACTCGTGGTACATGCGCGTGAGCACGTCTCGCTGCGCGCGCGGGATGGACCGCGAGGCGCCCTGGAAGGAGCGGCAGTCGCGGCCGGCTGCGCAGGCGTCGAGGGCCGTGATGGCAGTCTGGCAGCTAGCCCGGCTGAGCGCTCGCACCGGCTCCCGCGTCCTCGACACTTCGATTTCACCCGCCGCGGTCAGGGTTGCGAGCCGTCGCTCGCCGTTCCAGACGCCGAGGTCGACACGCACGCCCTCGTTTGCCGCGCTCACGTTTCCGGCGTCGCTGCTGGCCCACAGTCCCGGTACCTGCAGGACTGCAGGCGGCGCGCCGGACCGCGCGACCAGCCAGAACGGCCGGCGTACGCCGCAAGGCGACGCCTGCCCGCTGCAGGTCGTGAAGCCGACCAGGACTTCCCGGTCCGGATACACCGCGCGATACGCCAGGGAGACCTCGTAGTCGCGCAATTCGGGCAACGCGGCACCGTCGAGCGTGACGACCCGGCGATGTCCGTCGTCCGCTGCGGCGACCACGTTCAACGGCCCCGCGACCGTCGCGATCCGGAGACGACTGGATCGCAGCGGTTCCTGGGATTGCAGTGTGGCGACGCCGCCCGCCGTCCCGGCACGCAGGGCTCCGGGCGGCGCGTCCCTCGCAGCGCTCGACGTTGCATCGGGTGCGGCCGGCGCGGCGCTGTCCTGCCCGGCGCTGCGCGCACGACGGTCCGCGTCCCAGTCGGGTCGCAGTGAGAAGTATGCGTAGAGGGCAAGGGATGCGGCGAGGCCCGCGATCAGCCAGCGCCGGGCGCCGCCGCCACGACCTCGCACCGCTTCGGCCCGGCGATCCCGGGTCGCTGCCGCCTGATGTGACCCGGCACGGGGCACGGGCAGGGTCGATCCTGTTCGCACCGGCCTGGCCGGCACCGGCAGTGCGATCGCTTCGGGCGGCAGCCGGACGGACGACGGCGTGGCGTCGGGTGCAGGAGTCACGGGACGTGCTGACGCGGCGACCGGTACGGGTTCCGGCTCGAACAGGGCTTCGACCTGGGCGTCGGGCAATGACTCGAATCGTTCCTCGATTGGAAAGCCCGGGTTTCGCGCGGCGGTCGCCGCGGGTTCGTCGATCCAGACTTCGGTCGCGTCGGTCGCCGCTGCAGTCTGCGATGCGACCGTCCGCAACGGCGCGGCCGCGCCAGCCATCCGGCGCGGCCCGTGCCGGGTCCCGCCGTGTGCGCGCCGCGTCGGGGACACACGCCCCCTCGGCAGGCGCGTTGCCGCATCGGTGAGCACCGGGTCGGTGCGGATGCCGCCGGTCGTGTTCAGTGCCGGTCCGGCACGGCCGGTGTGGCCGTGCAGCCGATGTAGCGCTTCCTCGGGCGTCAACCGCTGCACCTGGGACGGCGTCGTGATCGAGATCGAGACGTCCTTCTGACGCTGCGCACCGCTGTGGCCGCTGTATACGGGCTCGATCAGCCCGGTCGCGCTCACCCATTGCCCGACCCAGGAGTCGTCCGGCACAGCGGGCAGCGCAGGCTCGGCGCCCGGCCAGATCTTGAGGCAGGCCATGTCGTGCTCGCGCTCGCCGAACTCGACGCGGACGTAGGTGGACCCATCGCGTGGCGGATGGCTCTTCGCGACGTGCAGGATCCGTCCAATCATCTCGACGCGGTCACCGACGTGCGCACAACAGCGGGCGAAATCGGCGGCATCGACGATGCGGTAAGCCGAGACATAGGGGCGGCGGAGCGCAATCGAGGCGTTGCCCGACAACCGGACGACGACCTCCGGGATGTCGTGCCCCGCGAGGAAGTCCTCGAAGGACGGAATCCGGTCGAACGGCGACACGCAGATCGCGGCGAGGTGGCGCGTGCGTTGCTCGAGGCCGGGCACCCGGCCGAGCAGGCTGAAGAGCGGCGAGTTGGCCGGGTCGGCGAAGTCCGCGGCACGCAGGACGAAAGCGTCCTCGCCACTCGAAGTCAGGTCCCAGAGGTCCGGCCGCTTGCACAGTGCATCGAGCGCGAAGTCGATCACCGCGAACGAAAACGCGTCGAGGCTCTCGTCGAAGTGCCAGGACCGGCGGCCCGGATGCTGGAAGTTGCGCTGTCCGAGCTCGGCGCTGTGCAGCGGGCCGAGTTCCGGCACGAACATGCCGTCGTAGTCGATGAGCGTCAGGTGCGTCGCATCGTGCACGACGAGGTTCGTCGGCTGCATGTCGCCGTGGGCAATGCCGTTGTCGCGCAGGTGGCGCGCGAGCCGCCGGAGCGACACTCGCAGCTGCTGCAGGGCATTCACGTCGTGGCGGTAGTCGGCGACGAACCCGGCGAGGTTCGGACCCTCCGCCCACTCCATCCGGACGATCGGGTAGCTGCCGCTCTCGGTCGTGAT
>JAGOXN010000104.1 GCA_018059685.1 Steroidobacteraceae bacterium
ACGATTATTTCGAAGACTTCGGCGTGGGCTTCGAGGGCACGAGCGTCACGTTCCTGAATCGCGTGCTGGAGCTGCGCCAGGACACGCGGGCATGGTCGCTCGTCGCGCGCACGCAGGATTACCAGGTGCTCGACGCCGCGTTGCCCGACGACGACCAGCCATACACGATCCTGCCGCAGCTCGCCGCCATCGGTCGCTGGCGCGACCTGCCGTTCGGGTTCGCTGCGACGCTCGCGACCGAGGTCGTCAACTTCGACCGGAATGCCGGGCCCCAGGGCGTGCGGCTCGACGTCGAGCCAGCGTTCGACTGGCGGGCCGAGCACCACGGCGCGTTCGTGGCCGCCGGTGCGGGCTGGCGCCACACGGCATACGATCTGCGCGAAGTCGCGCCCGGCATGGACGACTCGCCGGGCCGGTCGTTGCCCACGCTGAGCCTCGACACGGGCCTCGTCCTGGAGCGGGACACCGGATCGAGGGACCAGCGGCAGCAGACGCTCGAGCCACGCCTCCGGTACCTCTACGTCCCCTACCGTGACCAGGACGACCTGCCGGTCTTCGACACCGCATTGCCGGATCTCAATCTGGTCCAGCTCTTCCGCGACAACCGCTACGTAGGGTCGGATCGCGTGGGCGACGCCAACCAGCTGAGCGTCGGCCTCACCAGCCGCCTGCTCGATGCCGACCGGGGACGACAGTACCTCGCGGCGACGCTCGGGCAGTCGTTCTATTTCGAGGATCCGCGCGTGCGCCTGCCGGATGAACCGGTCCGCGACCGCTCGACGTCCGACGTGGTGGCCGAGTTCGAGCTCGCGGCCTTCAAGAACTGGAACGCGCGCTTCGGCTACCAGTGGAACCCGGACGAGACGCAGAGCGAGAAATCGGAGGTCGCGCTGCAGTATCGGCCCGCGGCCGACCAGGTGGTGAATGCCGGCTACCGCTTTCGCCGCGACCTGCTCGAGCAGGTCGACGTCTCGGCGGCGTGGCCCATTTCGACGCGTTGGCGGGGCTTCGGGCGCTGGGTGTACTCGCTGCGCGAGGAGAAGACCCTCGACCAGTTCGTCGGCGTCGAGTATTCGTCCTGCTGCTGGGCCCTGCGCCTCATCACCCGACGCTTCGTCAGCAGCCGCACCGGCGACTCGGACACGTCGGTCGGATTGCAGCTGGAACTCAAGGGCCTCTCCAGTGTCGGAGTGGACAACGAAACTTTCCTGCAGGACGCGATTCGGGGATACTCCGCCCTCCCGTACGATCCCCGGTCCTGAAATGCCCTTGTTTTTCAATCGATTAGTCGTGGCATGCCTGCTGCTCGCAGCCACCCCGGCGCATTCCCAATCCGCCGGGACCGACACCACGGGCGTGCTGCTCGACGGCATTGCCGCGATCGTCAACGACGGGATCGTGCTGCGCAGCGACCTCGACCGGCAGCTGCAGGTGATCACGACGCGCCTCGAGCAGCAGGGGCAGCAGCTGCCGCCGCGAAACATCCTGCGCCAGCAGGTACTCGAGCGGCTCGTGATCCAGGAAATCCAGATGCAGCGCGCGGAGCGCCTCGGCATCCAGGTCCCGGACGAGGCGCTGAACCAGGCCCTGACCGAGGTTGCGGCCCGCAACAACATCAAGTTCAGCGAATTGCCCCAGGCGCTCGAGGCCCAGGGTATCGACTACCGGACGTACCGTGACGAGGTGCGCCGCGAGATGATCCTCGGCCAGCTGCGACAGCGCGACGTCTACACGCGGATCTACGTGTCGCCGCGCGAGGTCGAACAGTGCGTCGCGAAGCGCCAGAGCTCGCCCGACAGCGAGCTCGAATACAACCTCGCGCACATCCTCGTCGCGGTGCCGAGCACGGCCGATACCCGGCAGGTCGACGAGCGGGTCGCGAGGGCGCAGGGCATCTACGAACGCGCGAGCCGCGGCGAGGATTTCGCGCAGCTCGCCGTGGCCTACTCCGACGCCGGCACCGCCCTCGAGGGCGGCCAGCTCGGCTGGCGCAAGGGCAGCCAGTTGCCGTCTTTCGCCGCCGAGATCATCCCGAAGCTGCGGGCCGGCGAAGTCAGCGAGCCCATCCGCACCCCGAGCGGCCTGCACATCTTCAAGCTGATCGAGTCACGCGGTGCGCAGGGTCCGGCGCTCGTCTCGCAGGTCCACGCGCGCCACATCCTGATGAAGACCAATGCCGTCGAGGACGACGAGACGGTGCGCCAGAAGCTGCAGCAGATCCGCGCGCGCATCCTCGCCGGGGAGGACTTCGCGACCATAGCGTCGGTCGCCTCGGCGGACACGGGCTCGGCGCCGGCGGGCGGGGACCTCGGCTGGGCAGGTCCCGGGTCGTTCGTCCCTGAATTCGAGAAGCAGCTCGACGCGCTCGACGAGAACGCGATCAGCGAGCCGTTCAAGACCCAGTTCGGCTGGCACATCGTGCAGCTCCTCGGCCGCAGGACCTACGACGCCACCGACGACGTGATCCGCAACCGCTGCGTCGGCCAGCTGCGCGAATCGAAGGCCGATGAGGAAGTCGAGATCTGGCAGCGCCGCCTGCGCGACGAGGCCTTCGTCGAATACCGCCTGTGACCGAGGCGTCCCGCGTCCACACGATTGCAGTCGCGAGCGGCGAACCCGCCGGAATCGGACCGGACCTCTGTGCCGCCCTGCTCGAACGGAAATGGCGCTGTCGCATCGTCCTGATCGGAGATCGGTCGCTGTTCCGGCGCGTCAAGCACCACGGCGTGCGCCGCCCGACGCTGCGCGAATACCCGACCGGATCCAACAAGCGACTGCAACCGGAACTCCTGCACGTCCCGCTGCGCGCACCCTGCACGCCGGGCCGCCTCGATCCCGCCAACGCGGCCTACGTGCTCGACGTGCTGGACCGCGCGCTCGAGGGCTGCCGATCCGGCGAATTCGACGCGATGGTCACGGCTCCGGTGCACAAGGGCATCATCAATGATTCGGGCGTGCCGTTCACCGGTCACACCGAGTACCTCGCGGCACGGACCGGTACGGCGCTGCCGGTGATGATGCTGGCCGGCGGCGGGATGCGCGTCGCGCTGGTCACGACGCACCTGCCCTTGAGGGACGTCAGTGCCGCAATCACCGCTGAGCGGCTCGACTCGGTGCTGCGCACCGTCGACGCGGACCTGAGGCGCAGGTTCGGGCTGGCGAGGCCCAAGATCCAGGTCTGCGGCCTGAATCCACACGCAGGCGAAGGCGGTCACCTCGGCCGGGAGGAAATCGACGTGATCGTCCCGGTCATGCGGCGACTCGAGCAGGAAGGCCTGCGTCTCGCAGGCCCGGTGCCCGCGGATACCGCTTTCCTGCCCGCACGGGTCTCCGGCTGCGACGTCGTGGTGGCCATGTACCACGACCAGGGGCTCGCCGCCCTCAAGGCTGCGTCGTTCGGGCACGCAGTCAACGTGACCCTGGGCCTGCCCATCATCCGCACCTCGGTGGACCATGGCACCGCGGTCGAGCTCGCGGGCAGTGACCGTGGCGAAGCCGGCAGCCTGGCCGCCGCGATCTCCTTGGCCAACGACCTGTGCGACCCCACGCGAACCTGAAGCGCGCGAAGAAGCGCTACGGGCAGCACTTCCTTCACGACCCCGGTACCATCGACCGGATCGTCCGCGCCATCGCGCCGGCGCGCGGCGAGCGACTCGTCGAGATCGGCCCGGGACGGGGTGCGATTACCTTGCCCCTGCTGCATGCGGCGGGCGCGCTCGACGTCGTCGAAATCGACGCCGACGTGTTGCCGATGCTCGAGGCGCGCTGCGCGGGCCACGGCGAGCTTCGCCTGCACCACGCCGACGCGCTCGGATTCGACCTGCGCGCGCTGCGGGGCGACGGGCCGCGGCTGCGGCTGGTCGGCAACCTGCCGTACAACATCTCGACCCCGCTGCTGTTCAGCTTCGTCGCACAACTCGACGCGATCGAGGACATGCATTTCATGCTGCAGAAGGAAGTCGTGGCACGCATGGCGGCCCGACCGGGTGGCAAGGACTACGGGCGCCTCACGGTGATGCTGGCGCCGCGGGTCCGGGTGGAACCGCTGTTCGACATCGGCACGGGCGCGTTCGCGCCGCCGCCGAAAGTCGTGTCCACCTTCTTCGCGCTGCGACGGCACGACACTCCTCCCTTCGTCGTAGACGAGCCGCGGAAGTACGCCAGGGTCGTTGCGGCCGCGTTCTCCCAGCGCCGCAAGACCCTGCGCAACTCGCTCGCGGGCCTGGTCGAGGCCGCGGAGATCGCCTCGGTTGGCGTCGATCCCGGCGCCCGGCCGGAGACCCTGCGACCGGAGCAGTTCGCCGCGCTCGCAGGGCACTGCCGCGACTGAAACCGCCCGGAAATTGGTCCCTCTGACCCGTGGACCTATAATCGGGTCGATGGCCGCAGACGGGCCGGCGGGAGACTTCGATGCAGGAATACAGAAGCATACTCTTGTGCCTCGACCTCACCGATGACAGCGGGAAGATCGCGGAGCGTGCCAGGACGCTGGCAACGCGCTTCGACGCCACGCTGACCCTGCTGCACGTCGTCGAGTTCGTGCCGGTCGAGCCGATGGGCGAGGCGCTGCTGCCCGCGGTCCAGATCGAGGGCGAACTGGTGGAACGAGCCAAGGTGCGGCTGGCGGAACTGTCGGCCCGGCTCGGGCTCGACGGCAGCGAGCGTATCGTCCTGACCGGCAACATCAAGGCGGAGGTGGTGCGCGTCGCGCAGCAGCGCGCGGTCGACCTCATCGTGATCGGCAGCCGGGAGCGTCACGGGGTGTCGATCCTCTTCAACTTCACCGAGGACACGGTCCTGCACACGGCGCCGTGCGACGTACTCGCGGTCCGCCTGCACAAGGAGTGAACGTCGGGCCCGCCCCATGAGCAACCTCTCGCCCTACCGCATCCGCGTGGACGTCGTGACGAACTACGTGGAGGACCAGTCGAACCCGACCGACGGCCGTTTCGTCTTCGCCTACACGATCACGATCCGCAACGAGGGCTCGGTGCCGGCGCGCCTGCTGACGCGTCACTGGATCATCACTGACGCCAACGGCAAGGTACAGGAAGTGGTGGGCGACGGTGTCGTGGGCGAGCAACCGCACCTCCAGCCGGGCGAGGGTTTCCGTTACTCGAGCGGCGCGATTCTCGAGACGCCGGTGGGCGCCATGCACGGCACCTACCGCATGCTGGCCGACGACGGCGAACACTTCGACGCGCCGATCGCGCCCTTCACGCTCGCCATGCCCGGCCTGCTGCACTGACGCGCGGATGGCGATCTACGCCGTCGGCGACGTGCAGGGCTGCGCCGCCGAGCTCGAACGCCTGCTCGACGGGCTGGACCTCGATCCGGCGCGCGACCGGCTGTGGTTCGTGGGGGACCTCGTCAATCGCGGTCCTGCCTCGCTCGAGGTCCTGCGGCTCGTATCGTCGCTCGGCGACGCCGCAATCGTGGTGCTCGGCAATCACGACCTGCACCTGCTCGCGGTCGCGCGCGGCCACGCGGCGCTGCGCGACGGCGATGATGCGCTGCAGGCGGTCCTCGCGGCGCCCGACCGCGAGCGCCTGCTCGACTGGCTGCAGGCGCGGCCTATGCTGCACCACGATGCAGCCCTCGACGTGACGCTGCTGCACGCCGGGCTGCCGCCGCAATGGGACATCGCGCTGGCACGACGCTGCGCCGGAGAGCTCGAGGCGGCGCTGCGCAGCGAGCGCAGCGGGCGCCTGTTCGACGCGATGTACGGCAACCTGCCGGACCTGTGGCGCGACGATCTCGGCGGGACGGACCGCCTGCGCTTCATCACCAACGCACTCACCCGCCTGCGGGCCTGCGACCCGGAAGGAAGGATGCTGCTGCGCTTCAAGGGCCCCATCGCGAGGTTGCCAGCGGGCGCGGTGCCCTGGTTCCGCGTGCCGGGCCGGCGCTCATCGGGCGCCCGCATCGTCTGCGGTCACTGGTCGGCGCTCGGCTATCTCGACGAGAATGGCGTGCTTGCGCTCGATACCGGTTGCGTGTGGGGTGGCACCCTCACCGCGCAGAGGATCGACGTCGCATCGACGCCGGTCACCGTGCCGAGCTCGCTGCCGGCGCAGGTCTTCGACCACGTCGACTGATGCGGTCGGCTTCGGCTGGCCATCGGTCGCGACCCGCGCCATGGGCAGGCGGGGACTCGATCACCGCTCCGGCGGCGGTGGCACCGGTTCCAGCACCTCGACGCTCAGGCGGATGCCGTACAGCACGACCTGCTTCGGCGGGCAGCTCATGCTGTCCTCCACCAGGCGCAGTCCGAACGGCACGAACACCGCGTCGCGCAGCTGTTCCATGAGCTCGCAGTCGCCTGGCTCGATCCGACTCGTCGCCGTCGGATCGAACCTGATCTGGCGCCACCGGGTCGCGAACTGGGCGGTGGCCTCGGTCGCCGACTTCCCCGTGACCCGGGCGATGAGCTCGCGCTTCGGAGCCTGCCTCTCGAGTTCCGCAAGCAGCTCGGGTGTCGCCTCCATCGGCAATGCGGCACGGATCTCGACCCTCGGCATGAGCTCGGGACCGGTCAGGTTCACGCAGCCGCGGACCCTCACCTTGAATCCTGGTCGCGCGCCAATTTCCCGCAGCACCCACCGCACCTTGTCGCGCAGGCCGCTGCACGAGTAGAAGGTCGTGAAGGCCATGTAGCTGAACGCGAGGTCCTTCTCGATCCAGATTGCGTTCACGACCGGCCCGGCCGGTGCTTGCGCGGGGCTCGCCGGTGCAGGTTCACGCGCATTTACGGGCGCGGCGGGCATCAACGCTGCGAGCAAAGCGACCAGCGCCCCGCGACCGCGCACCTGTGTACCTCCCGCGCCGTGAAGCCGTCGGCTCCACACTATCACGCCCGGCGGCCGCGGGCGGACCTCAGCTCGCTCGGCGCAGCCGCACGACCGCGGCTGCAAGCAATACCAGGAGTTGCGAGCCGGCGAGCACGCCCGCACCGCCCCGGTTCGAAGCGGACGGCGCCGGCGGCGGGGGCGGCGTCGGCGCGGTCACCGTCACCTGGTAGGTGAGGTCGTCATTGCCGTTCGAGGTGTCCTCCGTCGCAGCGAGCGCGGCGGGAACCGCAAACGCGCCACTCGCGTCGGCGCGCAGGTTCACGCTGACGGTCGAGCTGACGCCGCCACCGAGGGTGGTCCACGTGCATCCAATGCCGCCCGCCTCCGTGGCGCAGAGCCCGCCGGCGGTCGCGGTCGCACTGATTGCCGTCAGGCCGTTCGGCAGCGTGATGAAGAGCTGCGGCGAGTCGACCGCAACGTCGCCTCGGTTTGAGACCGTGGCGCGAAGCTCGAATGCCTGCCCGGGCGTCGCGCTCAATGTCACGGCATTCGTGGCGAGCGCGAGGTCCGCCGCAAGCAGTGCCGGCAGAATGCAGCTGGCCGACGCAACTTCCGGCGCGATCTGCGCCAGGCTGCACCTGGAGAACTGGTCGCTGCCGTTGACCTGGGGCGCCATCAGGAAGTTGCGCTGCGTGGATTCGCAGGGATTGACCGGCTCGCCCGCCTGGCTCGCTTCGCCGTCATGAGGTGCACCGAAGTTGTGGCCGATCTCGTGCGCGACCACCAGCGAGGCCAGCGTCGAGGTGGCCTGGCTCAGCGACGCACCGTAGCGCGACAGGCACAATGACCCGATGTAGGCGATTCCGGCCGTCGATCCGTTCAGGTCACGTCCGGTCAGCAGGTGCGTGAGTCCGGTGCTGCGCAGGGCCGAGCGCGATGCGCGGTAATCGGCGAGTTCGACCAGGAGCTCCCGCGCCTCCGATTTCGTGAACGGGTCGGAGGCGTCCTGGAACACCGTCGCGCTTCCGGCGAGCTCGATCTGGATGCCCACCTGCGCCGCGAAGATGCCGTCGACGTTGTTGAAGATCTCGATGATCCGGTTGCGCGCGAGCTGCGCCGAGGTCGCGTTCCGGAAGTATTCGTAATCGGCGATCGCCGACACCTGCAGGCGTCCACTCGCGCCGGTGGCCGTCGCTGCCTGGCGCAGTTCGACCATCAGCGCCTTGTAGTCGCCGAGCGCAGAACCGCCCGCCTTGGATCGGTCAATCCGGACGGCTTCGCAGACCGCCATGCCGGGGTCCGTCATCGTGTCCGACAGGCGATATACGACCGGGCTACGCCCCCGGGCGCCCAGGGGCGCGACCGCCCGCGGTGCGACATCCTCGGCCGGCTCGATCACGTAGAGGTCGCGGCCGTCCCAGACCATGCCTGACTTCCGGTCACCGTCGACGGCCAGTCGGACCCACGAACCAGGCACCCCCTGCAGGGTGCCCTTGAGCAGCTGGAGCGGGCCGACTTCCGCCCGGGCAGACTCGTCCAGACCTGCGAGGAGACGCCGGTTCG
Organism: Steroidobacteraceae bacterium; assembly: GCA_018059685.1. Classification (GTDB taxonomy): domain Bacteria; phylum Pseudomonadota; class Gammaproteobacteria; order Steroidobacterales; family Steroidobacteraceae; genus RPQJ01. Next base: position 8,355 of record JAGOXN010000104.1, read on the forward strand.
ACTCCAGGACGAGTTCGAAACGGCGGCCATATGCGTCGAAGCTGGCCCGCGACGGCTGGTTGCGGACCGCCTCGCGCATCGCACCGGGCGCGAGGCCCTCCAACACCACGGGCTCCGCGTAGAGGACACGGAAGCGGCCTCTGGCCGAGCCGCCGTCGTGCGCGGCCACCGGCGCCGACAGCGACGCCAGCGCCAGCGCCAGCAATGCGATGATCCGGGTTGCTCGAAACATGGGCCGCATGCCCCCTCCAGGGCGATCGGAACCGCGAATATGTTGTATATCAGGCTTCGAGGCAGCCCCTGCATGACCGGCATCA
>JAGOXN010000429.1 GCA_018059685.1 Steroidobacteraceae bacterium
TCCGATGCAGCGCGCGAGCTGCAGCAGGGGGATCTGCTGCTCGCCATCGACGGCGAGGTGGTGACGCATTTCCGCGGCGTGGAGCGGGCGGTCGCCAACAAGCCGACGGTACAGGTGACGGTCTGGCGCGGCGCAGAAGCCCGCAATATCGAAGTGAAAACGGCGGCACTTTCCGGAGAGGGCCTCACCCGCGTCGTGCTGTGGGCAGGCGCGACGCTGCATGCGCCGCACCGCGCGATGCTCGCGCAGCGCAGTATTGCGCCGGAAGGGATCTATGTCGCGTACTTCGCGTATGGTTCGCCTGCGACGCGCGCCGGGCTCATGCCCGGCCGCCGCATCGTCGAGGTCGACGGTCAGCCGACGCCGGATGCTGATTCGTTCCTGAAGGCGGTCACCGGCCGCCCCGACCGGGCGCCCGTGCGCTTGAAAACCATCACCTGGAACAACGCGCCCGAAGTGATCACGCTGAAACTCGACAAGCACTACTGGCCGGCCTATGAATTGCGGCGCATCGGCGATCGCTGGGAACGCTACCCGCTGGAGTAGAATGGGCGGATGGTGCGTCGTGACGTAATGAGCGAACTGACTCCGTGGGGAGAAGGTTGGCCTATTGCACGCTGCACTTCTCCAGCGGGTGCGAGTCCCGCTCCGGTAAGCATCGGTGCGCCGGATAGCAGGCCCCAGTCATGAAGGGAGACCTTCATGGCCGAGCGGGGCGTCAAGAGCCTGCGAGGCAACGAGAGTTGCGCAGCAGGGAGCCAGCACGCGGGCCGCAACATCAAGTGAAGCCTGCAGCCTCGACACATTTACAACCCGCAGGCCGAGCCGATCATTTCACGGCGAAGGCAACATCGATCGTGGGAGCACCGAAGCCCGCGATGGACTGCGGCGGGGTATGGGGCGCAGCACGTGTGCAAGGAGAAGTGCGGAACACGAGAGACCCGTCTGTACCGCCCTCGTCGGGGCGAGGTGGCTCGTATAAGCCGAAGGCGAAGTCGAGCGCCGTGCAGCGGGAGTCCGAGGGGATCGTAGTACCGCAGAGCGTAGCGCAAGCTGCGCGAACGAACGCCGTGAAGAACAACGCGGCGGGAGGGAAGGATCCCTGCGGTGGTCGAGCTGAAGGGGCGGGTAAGCACGAGAGAATGGCCGGCAAGACCGGACCTAACGACTCCGGCGGCGATGAGCCGCACGACAAAGTGCGACAACTGCAACGACAGCTATGGGCCGCAGCCAAGCGGGCACCGGGTAGGCGCTTTCACGCGCTGTATGACCACATCTGGAGAAGTGACGTTCTCCGGGAGGCGTGGAGGCGAGTGAGGAGGAACCACGGCGCGGCCGGAGTGGATAGCCAGTCCCTCGGCAGTGTCGAGCAATACGGCGTGGAACGGTTCTTGGAAGAACTGGGCGCTGGGTTGCAAGCGGGCAAGTACCGGGCGCAGGTGGTGAAGCGGCGGTACATTGCGAAGCCAGATGGAAAGAGGCGGCCGCTGGGGATTCCGACGGTACGGGACCGGGTGGTGCAGATGGCGGCGAAGCTGGTGCTGGAGCCGATCTTCGAGGCGGACTTTCTGCCGTGCTCATATGGCTTTCGGCCCCAGCGTGGCACGTTGATGGCACTGGAGCGGCTGAGGAAGCTCGGCGCGAAGGGGGGTCATCATGTGCTGGATGCCGACATCCGCGACTACTTCGGGAGCATCGATCACGAGAAGTTGATGAAGCTTCTCGCGCGACGCATCTCGGACCGGCGGGTTCTGAAGCTGCTGCGGCAGTGGCTCGAAGCAGGCGTGATGGAAGACGGCGCCGTCAGTGCGACGGTGGCGGGCACGCCGCAAGGTGGGGTGATCTCGCCTCTGCTGTCGAACATCTACCTGCATGTGCTCGACGTGCTGTGGACGCGCCACAGTGCTCCGATGGGGACACTGGTACGCTACGCGGACGACTTTGTCGTGATGTGCCACACGGCGAAGAACTGCGAGCAGGCCGAGGCGCGGATCAGGGTGATCCTGGAGCGCCTGGGTCTTGAGCTACACCCGCAGAAGACGAGACGAGTCGAGCTCTATGATGGCAAGGAGGGCTTTGACTTTCTCGGCTGTCACCTGCACAAGCGCATGAGTGGTCGGCTGTGGGAGCAGAAGCGTCAGCGCTTCTACTACCTGCAACGCTGGCCGAACCGGCGCTCGATGCAGCGGATCAGGCAGCGGGTGAAGGAGCTGACCCCGAGATCGCGATGCCACGCGGATATCCGCACGATCATCGCCGATCTGAATCCGGTGATCCGGGGCTGGGGGAATTACTTCCGCACGGGTAACGCCGCTCGTCAGTTCGGTTCTGCGGATGACTTCGTCGTGCGCCGACTTCGCTCCTTGCGCCATGCGCGCAAGGGTCGGAATGTGCGCTCGGGCGAGGCCGCAGGCTGGACACGCGAGTACTTCGAAAATCTGGGTTTGTATCGCCTGCGTGGGACTATCCGCTACCCGGCGCAGCCCTTCTGGAAGGAAGCCGCGTAATGCTGCGTTTCGACCGATCACCGGTAAGCCGTGTGCGGGTAATCCGCATGCACGGTTTGAAAGGGGGGCCTGACTTCCCTCGCTACCCGTCGGTGGCACAGGAGTAAGGTTCTACCAATGA
>JAGOXN010000430.1 GCA_018059685.1 Steroidobacteraceae bacterium
AGTCACCGGAGCTCGCGGATCTCGCGGCCGAACTCGAGGGCATGCTCCGGCTGCGCACGCCGCCGATCGGGATGAAGCTCTTCGAGACGCAGGAGGGCATGGCAGCGATTCCGAAGTTGCGCCGGCCGAAGGCCGTGCACACGCTCGACCAGGTGGTGGGACAGGCAGCGCGCCTCGGCTGGACCGTCGGCGTCACTGCGACCGATCTCGTGAACGACCAGTGCCGCTCGGTCGTGGGGCTCGGCGGACAGGACGAAGCGTGGTATTCGGGCCAGACGATGGCCGGCGTGTGGTACGCGACGGTCGAGGATGCCGCGCAGCACCAGGCGGCCATGAACGTGGTGCCCGTCGGGCGTTACCAGGCATTGGTGGTCGCGCCGCTGCGCAAGTGGACGGGGTTCGGCGGCGGCGCCGATCGCCAGGTTCCCGACATCGCGCTCTTCTATGCGACTCCCGGCGCGATGATCTACTTCATCAATGGGCTGCAGTGGTCCGGCTACCGCCGATTCGACTGGAGCGTCGTCGGTGAATCGGCCTGTGCGGATTCCTGGGGGCGTGCGCTCCGCACCGGCGAGCCGAGCCTCTCGATCCCGTGCTTCGCCGAAAGGCGCTACGGGGGCGTGCTCGACGACGAAATGCTCATGGCGCTCGCGCCGCGCGACATCGGCAAGGCGCTCGCGGGAATGCAGGCGCTGTCGCGCAATGGCCTGCGCTACCCCTTCCCGCCCTACGGCATCCAGCAGGATGTACGCGAGGGCCTCGCGGTCAGCTATCCGAAGCGGTAGCACGGGACGGACCGGGGTCGGTCCGTAGCCTGCGTCGCGACCGATGGTCTCGACATGGGGCTGATGCCCGGCGCGGGCGGCGGGCAGGTGGCCCCGCCGGGCATGTGCTTGCGGCAGGCCGAGCGGCCATGCATCCTGTGCTGCCATGAACCTCATCCTTGGCGAGCTGCGCAGAAACCCGCTCCTCTGGCTGCTCGTCGCGGTGCCGGCGACGTTCTTCGTCGAGCATTCGGCACCCGGTGCGCACACGACGCTCTTCGTGCTCTCGGTGCTCTCGATCGTGCCGCTCGCGAGTCTCCTGAGCCACGCGACCGAGAGCGTGGCGGCCCGCACGGGCGACGCGGTCGGGGGATTGCTGAACGCCACGCTCGGCAACCTGACCGAGCTCGTGATCGCCCTCACGGCGCTCCGCGCCGGCATGTTCGATCTCGTCAAGGCCTCCGTCGCGGGCGCGATCGTGACGAACTCGCTCTTCATGCTCGGCGTGGCGCTGCTGCTCGGGGGCCTCCGCCACCACGTGCAGGAGTTCAACCGCGCCACCGCGCGGCTCCAGGCCGGCATGCTCTTCCTCGCTGCGGTCGCGATGCTGGTGCCGTCCGCGATCGGCAGCGTCGAGCGGCCGGGCAGCGAAGCCTTCGCGCAGGACCTGAGCATCGGCCTTTCGATCCTGTTGCTCGCGGCCTACGTGCTCGGACTCCTGTTCTCGCTGCGCACGCACCGAGAGGTGTTCGCGAGTGCCACCCACTCGGGTTCGGGCGAAGACGAGCATCTTTGGCCGGCGGGGGTCGCCAGCGTGCTGCTCATCGGGATCACGGTCGTGGTCGCCCTGGTGAGCGAGATTTTCGTCGAGTCGGTCCAGCAGGCCGCCGACACCTTCGGAATGACCCCCGCGTTCGTCGGCTTCATCGTCGTCGCCATCGTGGGTGCGGCGGCCGAGATGATGGCCGCGTTCACCGCAGCGCGGAAGAATCGCCTCGACATGAGCGTCGGGATCGCCCTCGGCAGTTCGGCACAGATCGCGCTCTTCATTGCGCCCGTGCTGGTGCTCCTGAGCCTCTTCATCGCGCCGGCCCCGATGGACCTGCGGTTCTGGCCGGGTGCCGTGGTCATGGTCCTGATCGGCACGCTCGCCGTGGTCCTCGTGACCAACAGCGGGCGCTCGTCCTGGTACGTGGGCGTCATGCTGCTCGTCGTCTACGTGACGTTCGCGATGACGCTGTACCTGATGCCACCCGCGACGGGCTGATGGCGCCCGCCGGCGGGTCGCACTCGCTCGCGACCAGGTCGTCTCTCGACTGCGCTGCACAGGAGAAAAAGATGGGACTCTCGAATTCTCGATCCGCGCTTGCGTCGATGGCGCCCGCGCTGCCGCTCCTCTGCATCACAGGGCTCGCCGGGTGTGCGCAGCACTCCAAAGTCACGGGCACGTGGCAGGAGGGCGCAAGACGCGACCAGGCCTTCGCGAAGGCCATCGTCGTAGGCGTGAGCCCGGACCTGAAGCGACGCTGTGCGTTCGAGCGGGTCCTGGCCCAGCGGATCAGCGGCGAGGCCACGAAGGGGATCGCGAGCTGCGACGTCGTCGAGAAGAAGGATCCCTTGACGCGCGAGGGCATCGAGGCTGCGGTCGAGTCGATGCAGGCCGATGCGGTCGTTGCCACCAGCCTGATCGACAGGAAGTGGGAACTGGAGGACGGCAAGGGTCGGGACGCGCGCGGCGGCGGGTACTACAAGGCGACCGACGCCGGGTTCGCGAGCGGGTACTACGGTGTGTACGGCGTGCCCGTGATCTACGGCGAGTTCCAGACGGCGGCCCCGGTCACGACACTGGAGGGGGAAGTGC